>JAAZKK010000058.1 GCA_012799825.1 Clostridiaceae bacterium
ATCCTTTCCTGTATCATGTCCATGAGATTCCTCCTTTGTTTCCTGTTAAAGCTTTGCTATTTTTTTACTTTAGCAGATTTGGATGGAATCTCTTTTTTTTCTACACCTACAAATACGTTACACGACCCCCAATACACTGGTAAACTAGTGATATATGAGCTAGTGATATATGAAACGATCCTCCAGAAGCTCCGTATGGTTCAAAAACTCCGTGCGGTAAGCGAAGGAGTAATGGCGTTGACGCTGACTCATAGCCCTTATATACCCATGAATATTGATCGATCCGGGAGGTCCAGTGCGGTAAACTAAGGAGGGAGGACGTTGACGCTGACTCATAGCCCCTATATACCCATGGGTTTGATTCGTGCGGCTGCTGCGGTAAGAGGAAGAGAAGGAAGGGCATGGGCGTTGACTCTTAGCTCTATACCAATTACATTGATCTGGACAGTTCCGTGCGGTAAGCGAAGGTATGTGTATGATCACTTGGACAGAAGAACAGGACTATATCATCCGCTATGATCGGTCGGCAAATCTGCTCGTCTCTGCCGCCGCCGGATCAGGAAAAACGGCCGTCCTCACCGAGCGCATCGTTCAGCGCGCACTGGCTAAGAAAATCCGCCTTCCTCATCTTCTCGTCATGACGTTCACCGAGCTTGCGGCCAAACAGATGAAACAGCGCATCGCGGCACGTTTTCGCGAAGTGCGAAAAGAAGACTCCAACACGCTTTTGCAAGAACTCCCTCTTGCCCAAATTTCAACCGTACACGCGTTTTGCAATCACGTGCTTTCCGCTCATCTGGACCGTTTTACAGGAAAGAACGGGAATCCTCTCCTAGAGCCGGGCTATCGCGTCGCCGATGAAGCATCTTCAAAAACACTGCTCGATCAATCTCTTGACAACGTCATTTCAGCGCTGAACACCGGACTTGACGCCGTATTGAGAAAGACTGACCCGCAACTCTCGAGTGAAAACGTCGCGCGCGGGTTGCCGGAAGAAGAATCGCCTTCGCCTTTTATTCTCTCTGGTGAGGATCGCACGCTTGACGCTTGGTACAAGGATTACCGTTCACTTTCTCTCGCCTTTGCGCCTGGTCTTACCGACGTACCCTTTCGCGAGGCTATCACCTCTATGCTCCATCACCTGCACCATCTCCCTCATTATGAAAAACGGGCAACCGAGGCCGTAGAGCAACTCTTTGCCATCGCGGAGGCGTTCCCTTCGGACGACATCACCGCATTTTGGTGGGATCGTTTCGAAAATGCTTACAATAACGCCAAATCGGCACTCGATGACTTGCGTCAAACAAGCGTATATGCTTCTTTTCGCGATCCGAAAACGAATCCGATCCGCCAGCTTAAGGCGTCCACCCATGCGATGGAGAGCGTGATTGACCAGCTGTCAGGTCCCCATGACCGGACAGCCGAGCGCTGGGATGCCATCGTACGCGCCGGCGAATCCATCGACGAACTGAAATTCCCCTCTTACATGGGAAAATCCGCCAACGAGAGCATTCAGGAGCGCAACCGTTATCTAGTCCGATTCTGGCAAGACGTGCTCCCTCTCGCGGGGCTGATCTCAGACCGCACACAGAGGACAGAGCGCTTGAAGCCATATTTGGAAGGTTTCCCGCCTGTTTTCACGATGTCGACAAGTGAACTTCGGCGCGACCTTCACGATTCTGCGCGCGTGACGGCACGGTTCATCGAAGTCGTACTCCTTGTCGATGCCGATTATAAAAAACGGCGCTTCCGCGATAACGTCATTCTCTTCAGCGACATTGAGCACGGCGCGCTCGCGCTTCTTGAACAGGAAGACATCGGCGCCTATTACCGGAATCATTTCGACGAAATCTACGTCGATGAGTACCAAGACACCAGTAGCATTCAAGATGCCATCTTACGAGTTGTCGGTCGCGACAACATTTTCATGGTCGGCGACGTCAAGCAAAGCATCTACCGCTTCCGCTACGCGAATCCTAAGCTTTTCACGGCACTTGCGGACGTCTCGGAACTCGTTTCCCCCGATCAGGAATCTGCTGAGGAGACGTCGGATGAAACCATCCAAGATGCGTCTCATGTCATGCGCGATCAAGTGTCGGCGGATAAAACCATCCAAGATGCGTTTTATGTCACGCGCGATCAAGTGTCGACGGAGGAGGGCACCCGGATAACATCTCCTGAAATAATAGGACAGGAAAGTGTCAGGGGTACGCCGGCACCGGAAACTATTCAGGAGGAAAAGGCGCATGACAAGGACTCTTCGTCGGCGACGCCGCACGAAAGTGGCGGATATCTGGCCTTGCTCAGCCGAAATTTCCGCAGCCGCCCCGGCATCTTGGAGTTCGTCAATGACCTTTTCAGTGCATTCCTGACGCGTGAATCCGGCGATATCGAGTACGACGAGACACAGGCCATGACACCGGTTCGCCCGGTGTCGGAAAGCAACAAACCGCCTGTCGTTTTGTCTGTCGCCTGCATGACGGACGAAACCGCGGAAGATCCGGAGAATGATGAAAATGACGATAAAGCATTAGATGCAGCCTCCGGCCTGTCGCAAACGGTGCGCGACAATGCATGTATAACGACCGGCATGATTGCCCGCTCCGGTCTATCGCAAACAGAGCGCGACGACGCCGGCGTAACGGCCGACATGCTTGCCCGTCCCGGTCTATCGCAGACGGAACGCAACAATGCAAGTATAACTACCGGCATCCTTGCCTGCTCCGGACTATCACAGACGGAGCAGGAAGCCGTGATGGCGGCAGACATCATCCAAAACCTGCTCACCAACGGCGCCGCGCCGGAATCTATCGCGGTGCTTTTGCCGACGAACGACAATTGCCGTGTATACGGCGACATCCTGAAGGCCTATCACATCCCCATCGTCACGCGCACCGGACCGGTATTCCCCGATAACCCGGTGACTCGCCAGGTCGAAGCCCTCCTCGAGCTTCTCGACAATCCGTTGCAGGATATCCCGCTAATCAACACGCTGATGGGACCCTTCGTTCCCGAGCCATTCACGGAAGAAGAACTCGTGGCACTTGCCGGCACAGCGACACTCGGTCAAAACAATTCGTCAGATGATATAGATATAGACTTGGATCTGATAAATAGAGACTCGGATCTGAATGTATTTTCAGAACATATGGACTCAAACAAAAGTGTATTATCTCCGAGCGAAACAATAAAAACAGCAATGAAAGGGACTCAAAGTCATGACGCCGTCTCTTATGAAGCAGTGCCGGATCCGATAACATTAACTGTAAATAATGAAATAAAAGAGGCCTTAATAGAGGCAGTGAGACAAGACCGCCTATTCAGCGAGCCCGGATCAGATCCGGGACTTGATTATTTGAAATACGAAGCAGGTGATGTGTCGTCCGAGAGAACCTTGCACCTTGAAGCGGGGAATGTGCCGCCTGAGAGTATTCTTAACATTGAATCTAGCGATGTGACGTCCGATAGCGCCCTCCACCTTGAAACAGGGAATGTGTCGTTTGAGAGAGCTGTTCTTCTTGAATCTATGGACAAGGCAACCAAGACGATCGCGCTCAAGGCGGAACAGGAGAAGGATCGCTCCTTTCACCGTCGATTCCAAGCTGTGGCCGAAGGCGACGAGTCCATCTGTCAAACACTTGGCGCAGACCTTTCCAAAAAGGTCGCACGCTTTTCAAAAACGCTGGAGCGTTGGCGCTTTCTGGCGCAAGAGCTTCCCGCTCGCGAACTGATCGACACTATTTTTTCAGAGACCGATTATGAGGCGATCATAGCGACATTCCAACAAAGCGAACATTACGCAGCCGATCTTGATATGTTAAAAGACCTGTTGGAAGGCGAGCCCGGCGCCCCTTTGCCGGACCTTCGCGAAGCGCTGAACATGATCCGGGAGGCTCGTGAGCAGACTCGCTCCATTCCCTCGTCTGAAAGCGCCCTTCTTCCAGGTGCCGTCCATGTGCTCACACGCCACAGCAGCAAAGGTCTGCAATGGGACCACGTGATTTTGGGCGGCCTTTTTCGTGCAAATGAACGGCAGGATTCCAACGCTATCATCACCTTCTCCGAACAACAGGGTCTGTCCTCTTGTACGATCACGGACGGCGGTCTTGCCATATACAACAACCCTCTTCATGAGCGTGCAGCCTCCTTGCATAAACGTGACGCACAAGCTGAGTCTTGGCGTCTCCTCTATGTCTCTATGACGCGCGCGAAGGAACGCCTTTTTCTTTTGTTCCCTGCAAAGAAAACGATCGGCGACATCAAGCGCGTAGCAAAAATCATCGATCGTGTCGACGATGTCGCGAAAACGATGACAATAGAAGAACGCAAACAAAGAGCTGCCTTTTCAGCTGAGCTTGCAGCAGCCACCGGCTCCGACGCTGAGCTGATCCTCAGCGTTCTAGCTCTGCGCGAACCTTTGCTCTTGGATGCCATGATCCACTCGGAAGGCACACAAGACAGTGAATATGAACGAGATGATGACGCTTCCGAGCGAAATGGCTCCGAAAACGCGCGGGATGGCGCATCAGACACACGTATCGGGAATCCTGATTTTCATGGTGACCGTACGGAAAACGCGCAAGACAATTGTTTCCTTTCCTTTGAAAAGATAATAAATACAGGGGGAGACGAAATGCCTTGCCAAAATACTGCTGAAAAGTTCTCCTTTGAGCACGCTACCGCGTATGTTGAGCGCTGGATCGAGATTTATAAAAGAGTCGAGGAACGCGCATCCTCGCCAATGAATATAGAATTAGATGGAGATACGACTTCTGATAAAACATACGATGCGACCGACGAGGCGACGCTTGACTCCGAAAAGGCTTATCGTGACATCCTAGACCTCTTAATGGCAAGAATTCCGCGCGAAGACGCCGCTCACACTCCTGCCAAAATCTCCGTCACTGAGATCAAGCGTCTGCGCGAAGCGGAAGAGGCAACGCAAATCGCCGCAGAAGGCAAGTTTGCCGCTGCACCTGTGCCCATTTATACCGGTACATTTGAGCGCGAGCACGAGGGATCTCCAGAATATGCTGTCACGAGCTCTTTCGAGCGCGAGCGTGAAGGTGCCGGTGCGCACGATATGGCATTGACAATGCGTCGTCGTGAGGAGGATGACCTCATAAAAGGGGTCACTTTAGGCACAGTCTTGCATACTGTCTTTCAATTCTTAGACATCGAGCCGCTACGAGATGCTTCTGACGAAGAAGGCGTTGAGCTCTATCTCAAACAGCTGGATGATCTCCGCGATCGAGATGTGCTCGATCAAGCGGAACATGAAGCGGCGGTACCATTTTCTAAGGCGGCAATAAAGTGGGCCAAAAGCGATCTTGCAGGCAGATTTCTTGCCGTTTCAAAGACAACAGGCAAGGTATACCGCGAAATGCCCTTTACGCTTGCTGTTCCTTCTAAGACTCTTATGTCGAGCTGGCCCGGTGATGAAATGACGCTTGTTCAAGGCATGATCGACCTGTGGTTCGTCGAAGAAAACGGCGACGCGATCCTGATCGACTTCAAATCGGACAGGCTCCCCGGAGGCAACGAAGAGTCGATCTTCAAGGCACGCTACGGTTTTCAGCTTCAAACGTATGCAACGGCCATCGAACGTGCGACAGGACGAACAGTGCGCGAACGCATCCTCTGGCTCATTCGCGCAGGCCGTGGTTTGGTTTTTTAAAGAGTAAATATATTGAGAAAAGCATAACTTTCATAAAAGAAAACGTATCGTTCACGAGGTCGATAAATACACTTTACTAGTTACAAATATAATGTTCACAATATCGATAAAATACACATGGTCGAAAATACACTTTTTTCAGAACAAATAAGCGCACTATTTTTAAGATTGGTACATGTGCTGTTTCAAGACTATCTGCCCAGATGGCGAAGGGACTTTTTATTTGACAAAAAAGCCTGAAACACTGACAATACCGGTGGAGGTAGAAGGGTTCTGGTGTACCCTGCGGTCTTCAAAACCGTTGTGGGGAGTTAGGAGCTTCCCGGGTGAGTTCGATTCTCACATACCTCCGCCAATGTAAATCACGCCGTATCGGCACACGTTTGGACGCTGAGTATAGGCCTACGGCTAGACACGGAGCTTAGGCATACGGTTAGACGCTGAGCATAAACATACGGCTAGACGTTGAGTATAGGTACACGACTAGATGCTGTGCGTAGGCATACAGCTAGACACCAAGCATAAGTACACGGCTAAAAGCTGAAAGGAGAGGCGGCGCTCATGCCGCACACACCATGAAAAGACGAACAGGCACAACCTCTCGTGGCATTCGTACACCTATCATAAGGGGCGGAGATCCTCTGATTGAGATCACTGTTGACAACGTGTTGCTCGCAGCAAAAGACGAAGGTTTCGAACTTCACGATCGCGATGTCGTTGCTATCACGGAGTCTGTAGTAGCACGAGCTGAATCCAACTATGCGACCTGCGATGATATCGCAGAAGATACGCGCAGGCTTTTTCCTGAAGGAGAAATCGGTCTCGTATTCCCGATTCTGAGCCGCAACCGCTTCGCTCTCAACCTCAAGGGAATCGCGCGCGGCGCAAAACACATCGTTCTTCAACTCGCCTATCCGACCGACGAAGTCGGCAACGCTCTCATGGATGTCGACCGCATGGATGAAGCGGGTATTGACCCCTTGACCTGCTGTCTCACAAAAGAGGAATATCGCGAGCGTTTCGGCACATACCGCCATCATTTTACCGGCGTAGACTATGTCAAGTATTACTACGACATCATCACCGAGGAAGGCTGCACATCAGAGATCATCCTCGCCAATCGGCCGACAGCGGTACTGGAATACACACCCTATGTTCTGGCGTGCGACATCCACACACGTGATCGCACGAAAAAGCTGCTTAAGCGCGCCGGCGCGAAACGTGTGCTTGGTTTAGAAGATATTCTCGCCAAGCCCTCCGACAAGCATGGCTACAACGAAACTTACGGGCTCCTCGGCAGCAACAAGGCCGACGAAGAGCGCGTTAAGCTTTTCCCGCGCGCAGGCAAAGAACTGGTAGACGCCATCGCCGAGGAATTTCTGAAACGCACCGGCAAACGCATCGAAGTCATGATTTACGGCGACGGCGCGTTCAAAGACCCCGTGTGCAAAATCTGGGAACTTGCCGACCCTGTCGTCTCGTCGGCTTATACCGACGGGCTTACCGGCACGCCAAACGAATTGAAACTCAAATACCTCGCAGATAATCAATTTGCCGACCTTTGCGGCGCAGAGCTCGAAACGGCGATCAAGACGGCCATTCGCGACAAAGACGCACAGACGACTTCGTGCGCTGAAGAAAAAGAGGGCACCACGCCTCGCCGGATCACCGACCTACTAGGCTCGCTCGCCGATCTTACATCAGGCAGCGGCGACAAAGGCACCCCGGTCGTCCTCATCCAAGGATATTTTGATACTCTGGCCGACTGATAACCCTCTGCCGGCAAAAAAATGCCGACGGATCGTTCCTCTAATCCAAGGTAAGAAAGAGACGGTTTTCATGTCCGAAGATACAAATAATAAAACACACACTGCTATGCCTCGCGGCAAAAATGACGCCATCACTGTGCTCTTTCGAGGCGGCGGCGATCTCGCGTCGGCCGTCATCCATCGGCTGTGGATCGCCGGTATGCGTGTCATCGTCTGCGATCTTGAACGCCCTTCCTGCGTCCGTCGAACGGTCTCCTTTTGCAACAGCATCTACGAAAAAGAATGGACGATTGAAGGCGTGACGGCGCGCTATATCGACGGAATCGGCGCCATCGAAGAAACCCTTGCCGCCGACATCATTCCTGTGCTCACCGTTCCCGATCATATCGTGTTGAAGGCTCTTAATCCGGACGTGTTCGTCGACGCGACGATCAGCAAAAAAAAGCCGAACTACGACCGCAGTTGGGCACCTCTGGTGATCGGGCTCGGTCCGGAAATCACTGCCGGCGCAGATGCAGACCTTGTCGTTGAGACGCAGCGCGGCCATTACTTAGGCACCCTCATTCGGGAAGGAAAGGCCCTGCCAAACACTGGTATTCCCGGCAACATTGTCGGGCACACGTATGATCGCGTCCTTCGCGCTCCGTGTGACGGAGACGTCGCTTGTCTACACAAAATCGGTGACCAAGTAAATAAAGGCGATCCCGTTCTGACGGTTTCAGGAGAACCCGTCCGTGCGCCGATCGACGGCATCGTGCGCGGACTGATCGCTCCGGGCTTTCACGCCAAAAAAGGCTTGAAAGTCGGCGACATCGACCCGCGAGGATTTGAAAACCATTGCTACACCATCAGCGACAAAGGCCGTACGATCTCCGGCGCCGTCCTAGAAGCGATCATCAACTTTTTCGCGTCTCACGGTTCGCTCCGCTTCATAAAAAACGGAGGCGGCGATGCCTGACAAGTTGCTCCAATTGCAACCGAAAAAATCCTCATGCCGTGAAATTTCCTTCGAGGCGTACACAGCCTCTCTCGTCGCTCGCGCAGACAAATACATGGCTTCGCCTTTTGTCATCAGCACGATCGGCGGGGGCGGAAAAACGACGACGCTCTTAGATCTATTTCTTCGATATGATAACGAACGTTTGGTGACGTTGACGTCAACGACAGCCATGTTCGCTCCGCTTTACTGCGAAAAGGAGTTCGCGCGCGTTGCAGACAACAGGGCTATACCCGACGCCTTGAAAACGGTCACGCTCGGCGATCCACCGACATCCTCCGGCGTCTGGTTTCAACATCCTTTTGAAAAAGTGGAAGGAAAATTCAAAGGCATCGACAAAGACATCTTCGATGCTCACATTCGAGCGCTTAGGATGTCGAATGACCCGCTTTTTGTAGAAAAAATGAAGGATGAGACCAAATCCGATCGCGTACCGCTCTTTCTTTGTGAAGCGGACGGATCGAAACGAAAGCCTTTCAAAGCGCACGCTCCTCATGAGCCGGTAATCCCAGAAACAACCGACCTTACATTAATCTTATTTGGTCTTTCCGGGCTGGGCAAGAAATGTACGGAAGATGTCGTCCATCGTTCCGATCTCTTTGCCGACGCGATTAGGATCAAGGAAGGAGATGTCATCACATTTGACAATCTTTTAAATCTTATAAAAAGCGGCATGTTTCTAAAAGGCATCCCGCCTACGAGCCGCGTTGCGGTCATTTTCCACCAGACCGACACCTTGCCGGAGGACATGCGTTCTAACCGTCATCTTCACACGTGGGCAAAAGCGACTCTCGACGCACCGGGCATCGACGCAGTCTTTTTCAGAGGGAAAGATCCGACAAATGATCACAAGATTGCAACTTACATGGGCTTGGCGCACGATCGTCCCTCCCGGCCTCTTTTCTCAACGATCCTGCTCGCGGCGGGCACCTCTTCTCGCATGTCTGGATACAACAAGCTGCTGCTCCCCTTTGGTGAAGAGGTCGTCATCGTGCACACGCTTCGGCGCATCTTTGCCAGTCCTTGTCGCGACATCGTCATTGTGACAGGTCACGATGCGGACGCGATTTGCGACGTTATTGAACCTGTTATACAAAAAGAAGCGCCGCCCGACGCATGCATCACCGTGATCTATAACCCGCGCTATTTGGAGGGGCAAGGCACGTCCGTTGCCAGCGCCGTAGCCGCTCTTGACGAGTCGAGTATAGCCTGTTTTTGCGTGCAGGGCGATCAGCCGCTCGTCTCACCGGGCGCGATGCGAACACTCACCGAAAAAGCGACACATGACGCGATTCTCGTCTCCTGCCGCAAGGACAGTTCCCGCGCTTCACCTGTTCTTTTTGGAAAAGACTATTTCGATGAACTTGCCGCATTAGAAGGCGATGTCGGCGGACGGCAGGTCATGAGGCGCCATCCGGACGCGCTGCAACTTATCAAAACCGGCGGAAGCGACCTCATCTACGAAGATGTCGATACGAAGGAACGATACGAGCGCCTGATAAAAATTCGCCTGTAAAACAATGGCACTTTTTTAAGACTACCATCAAAGGGCACTGTTCAAGGTCACATAAAATGCCGCTTTTTCAGAACCATTGTTTAAGGTCACCTTTATAATCATCATTTCTGACCACTTTTAGTGCGATCGTTTAAGGTCACCTTTATAATCATCATTTAAGTACAGTATAGAGCGACTGTCTTAGGTCACCGCTATGACTTGCTTTAAGGGCGCCGTTTATGGAGACAATTAAGCCCGCCGTTTAATGGTGATCGAAATTTTCGCGGGGAAGAATTTCGGCGAGATGTCATTCGATAAAGTTCAGCGTATTAAGCTTCAGCGAATAACGTCGATCTGACAAACTTCCATCGCCTTGAGAGCGTTCTCGTGACTTTCCGGGGTGACGCCGGCGCAGCACGTCGCATCGACATGAATGGGCACCTCAGGAAGGAACGCTTTGATCAGAAGAGCGTTAGAGATGACGCAAATATCAGTGCAAAGTCCGATCAGCGTGATCGATGTGATCGGCTCCTTCTTTTGATCTTCCACGAGCATCTGAGCGAGAGCCTTTGCGCCGAAAGTATTTTTCTCGATGGTGACATTATTTCCCGGATCAAGTTGATCAATGATATCCCACCCGCTCGTGCCGAGAATGCAATGCTCCACAGGAAGAAGACGTCCTTCTTGCGTCTCTAAATACTGATCATCGTGTGTGTCTTGAGTAAAGATGACACGGCCTTCGAATTGGCTGACTTTCTCCACAACGCGTGGCACAATGGCCTGTGCCTCAGGCGTTCCGAGAGCGCCATCCACAAAATCATTTTGCATATCCACGACGATGAGAAGATCGTTTTTCATGTCGCGCCTCCCTTCGTCCATAAAAGTCGAGTTATCCGACTCTTTATTTTTCTATAATCAAATATTCGCCGGGTCGTACCATATCTAAATATTGTCGAGCGATGTGCTCGATATAGATATCGCTGTCTGCCATCTCATTTAGATTTTTGAGCGCTTCATACTCGTCGGCCAGTTCATTGCGCTGTTTTTCAAGTCGGCGTCTTTCCTTCGATAGTGTAGCAAATTCCTTTTGCTGTTTCAGGAAAGTCGAGAAACAGAGCGCCAGAATAATGATGGCACTGATCCCAACAAAAAAGCGAAGCAAAAAAACCGAAGTGGTCGGGCGTTGCTTCTTTTTGCGGTTTTGGACTTGCCGTTGGCTCATCATGTATACCTGTCGACCTGACGTCCTGTTAATGGTGGTTACCATGATAGTACAGCAGCATCACTTTTGCAAACCGTTTTGTCACGTTCTTAGCAGACCAATCGAATTTTACCAACCGTAACTTATTATTAACTCAATGAAAATGAAATCGTAATATAAATGCTTTGCACTACACCATTTAATGCGGTATTAGGCGGGCAACCAGCTCCCACCGGTAGAGACTCGAAGAGATTTTTTGTCCGAATCCAAAAATAACATCATCGTGTGATCAGTCTTTTATTTGTCCGCATCAATAATGCAGCATCATCGTGTGATCAGTCTTCTATTTCTCCGTATTCGCATGGCAACATCCTTGCCCGTGCCTCTGCACTTGCTTTTCCGCCCTATTTATCAGCATCCGTAATGCAACATCATCGAGTGGTCAGTCTTCTAAGGGGAGCACTTCGAAAAGAGAGGAGGCCTCCTCTTTTCGTACATGTTCCCGAACTTTCAGAATACGAACGCGCGTCCGCTTCTGACCAAAACCGATGTCAAGGATATCACCTACTTTGACATCTGTTCCTGGTTTGGCCTGTCTTCCGTTGACATCGATGCGGCCGGCAGACGCCATTTCATTGGCGACCGTCCGACGCTTCACAATACGCGATACTTTTAAGAATTTGTCCAGTCTCATCATCGCCTATCCTTTTCTTTTCTAATCACTCTCAAGGCCAATTCTTTTCCGTTTTCGTCAGGCTTCTCAGAATCTTCACGGCATCGCTGACTGGGCAGCATAATTAATCGTCAAATCGTCCGCGAATTCGCCGTCATAGAGTTGTCGTCACGATTTTTTCGAGAACTTCGTCGTCTCGGGTACTCAGTCGATCATTCTTCTGCTTTTACCCGTTTCCAAAGCACATCCATCTCGTCCAAGGTCATGGACTCCAGCTTTCGACCCTCTGATAATGCGAGTCGCTCCACTTCGGAA
The DNA here is from genome assembly GCA_012799825.1 of Clostridiaceae bacterium. Lineage (GTDB taxonomy): Bacteria > Bacillota > Clostridia > Saccharofermentanales > DTU023 > UBA4923. The sequence goes on from JAAZKK010000058.1 coordinate 12,128, forward strand.
AATCTTCTTATGAATTTCTCCGATGACATCGCAAGCGCTGTCTCAGGATCGATACCGGAAAGGCGTAACGCATTTACGACGGCAAAAAGAAGATCTCCCGCCTCCTCCACTGCCCTTCGTTTCGCAGAATAGAGAAACTGGCTGCTGTCGGAATCATCTGCAGGATTCTTCGCGGTTCGTGTGCCTTCTTCCACATCAACCTGCTGGATCTCATCCTCATCTGATTGAACGTGCATGGCGGGCAATGTAAAACGAAATTCATTTTCATTGGGATTCTTTTGCAAGATGCTTTGCGATTTGGTCATCTCCGAAATTTTGTTGCCTGAAGCGTGTTGATTTGCTTCTGTCGCGACGATATCTCGGCGGACTGCCAAGGCCTCGAGAAGCTCGCCATACTCTTCTTTAATTTTGTTCAACGCACCTCTTGCATCCGGCCAATCAAAACCAACCCGGGCTGCCCGCTTTTGGAGCTTCAGCGAACGCGTCAATGCAGGAAGGCCACGCGACACAGCCTCCATCGATTCGCGCACACTGTCAAAGCCCTTCTCTCGATCTTTGTTTTTATTCCAAATGGTCAGCACTTCCTCCGGAGTCTTCGCATGATCATCTCCGAAAAGGTGCGAATGCCGTGAAATCAATTTGCGACAAATGCCTGAAACGACGTCGTCAAAATCGAAGTGGCCTTCATCTTCGGCCATGCTCGAGTGAAACACCACTTGCATGAGGACATCGCCGAGCTCCTCGCAAAGATCCTCCTTGTTGCCGCTTGTGATCGCGTCGACAGTTTCGTATGCCTCTTCGAGCATGTTCCCGGCGATGCTTTCATGAGTCTGCTCGCGATCCCACGGACATCCTTCATCACTGCGAAGAAAACGCATAATACGCAAGAGTTCTTCCACCGTGTAGTGCGACTTTAGCGTAAAAGTATCATCTCTTGCTCTCCGATCGCATGGCCGCGACTGATGAAAGGCCGGCGCATCTTGCCTTGAGTCATGTGAACGCTCTAACACAGCAGACGATGCCAACGTATCCTGTCCGACAGCCACAACCCCTGATCCTGAAAGAGAGCTCGAAGGCGCGGAAGATGACACGCTGTCCGCTTCATCTTCCGCGTCGCATGCTACCGCAAAACCGATATGTAAAAGTGCGCTGCAAAAAATCTCGCGGTCGCGGTCAAACGTTAGTAAATCAAGGGCTTCCTCCGGCGTAAACCATTCAGCGCAGGAAACTTCCTCCTGCTGCGGTAAGAGCTCACCGCCTACATAATCGCCAATAAAAAAGCGAACAGTCTTCTCTATTCCGCGCCGCGGCTCATAGGTAGATTCTTCAACGAAATCAGAAAGGATCGCGATATTAATCCCGGTTTCTTCAAAAACTTCTCGAACGGCCGTTTCCTCGTCTGCCTCATGGGCTTCCACGTGTCCTTTCGGAAAAGACCAATGACCCGCATAGTGGCGCACCATCAGTACCTGCAAACGCCCCCCAAAAAGACGGAACACGATCGCGCCGCAGGATCGTTCAAATAGCTGATCCGATATCTTCATTGTCCGACTTTCGCATCCTTTCCGCGACTTACTCAATTATTTCTAAAAAATTGTCCACATAACTAAGTGTCATTCTACCATGCACTATTAAACCCAACACAAGAACAACAATAAAAAACTACCCTCCATCCCGATTCGCTTTTCATAGTTTTTATACCTGATATTTGCCTAGATATTCATGATCGACCGATGATAAATCATTTTACAAGCTGGCATTATAGCTGAGCACTATAAATATAACTAGAGCGCAATCTCACGATGGCATGGTCAACGAAAGAAAAATATCTTATTATTCGACTTGTTCGACATGAAAGAAGCCTTACTTCTTGTGACTTGATTTCTTATTGTTGATCAAGTTATTTGTTCACATCTTACAGATTTTTCATCTTGCAATACTTCATAATTAATAATAAAATGTAATCATCAACTTAAATGAAGGGAATGAATCATGGGTAAGTTTGAAATCAAAATGACGAAGAATATGGGGTACGCATTTAATCTTCTAGCAAGCAATGGCCAGGTAATTGCAACATCAGAGGTTTATAACAGCGAAGGCGCATGCCTCAATGGTGTTGAGAGCGTTTCCACGAATGCTCCCATCGCGAACTTTGAAGATCAAACCGCAGACCCTGTCGAAACAGCCGTTAACCCCAAATTTGAAATGTACAAAGATAAGGCGGGTGAGTTTCGTTTTCGGCTAAAAGCAAGAAATGGCGAAATAATTGCCGTTTCAGAGGGTTACAAAGCTAAGGCCAGTTGTCTCAACGGCATTGAAAGCGTTAGGAAAAACGCAGTAGATGCGAAGGTCGAAAAGAGTTATTAACGGTATATAGGCAAAACGGTCCGTCAAAAATGCTGATGGCATTCTTGAATCAATTATGAAGTTGTTCTGATTATTAATATTAAGCAGAACATACAAGAGGCTGAGTGCTCTAAAATCTCAGCCTTTTTTATTTCCTGTTGAGCTCCTGTGATCATTTGATCGCTTCTCTATCACCCGATCACCAGCCTTTTTACAGTATTCGGTGTAGTGTAAAATGATAGCGGCCACAGGGTTTTGTCCACAGGGTTTTATAGATACATAGCATTTATATTTCGGTTTGAAACAGGATGGTATGACCTGCAATGTACAAACATTTTTTCAAAAGACTGCTCGATATTCTTGTGAGCGCGATCACCATCGTGCTGCTGGCTCTTCCGATGGGGATCATCGCGTGCGTGATCAAAAAAGAAGACCCCGGTCCGGCTTTATTTAAACAGAAGCGCGTCGGCCAACACAAACGCCTTTTTTCAATCTATAAATTCCGGAGCATGCGCCTTGATACGCCTAAAGATGTGCCGACACATCTATTAGACAACCCGGAGCAATATCTTTTAAAAAGCGGTCGCTTCCTTCGGAAATCTTCGTTGGACGAGCTGCCGCAACTTTTCAACATCATAAAAGGAGATATGAGCATCATTGGACCGCGCCCGGCGCTCTGGAATCAGGATGACCTGATCCGTGAGCGCGATCGGTATGGCGCGAACGATGTGGTTCCGGGACTTACCGGATGGGCACAAGTGCACGGCCGAGACGAACTTGAGATTCCGGTCAAAGCAAAGCTCGACGGCGAGTACACGAAGAACCTCTCTTTTGCCATGGATGTCCGCTGTTTTATCCTCACCCTTAAAAGCGTCTTCAAAGGATCGGGCGTTGTCGAGGGCGGCACCGGCACCCTCAATAAAGAGCACGACAATGACGTCAAAAACGATTCCGCTCCCTTAGAAAAATAGTCCCTGTCCTCAAGGGTATCGTTCGCTACCTATGTTGGAAGGTAGCGGCAATGACAAAAACGTCACCTCGTTTCAGATGAATCAATCACGACCTCCGTTGCGAAACGTTCAGGAGTAATTTTGGAAATCTTTTTTGCCTTGCCGGAACAGGGAGATCAATTCCCGAATGCGACGGGACCCCTTGTATTCCTCACGATTTCGCAGGAGATATTGAATGATGAGTAAAGGATAGGCGCTGCCCAAAAGGGCATAATAAAGCGCGCCTTTGCTGCGGAAATAATGTTCGTTATAACCTTTAAACCATGTGGACGATTGCTGATCGATGACACCGATCGAGCGATTAACAGCGATCACATGTAGACCGCTCCTTAGACAGTCCATCACAAACAGCGAATCTTCACCCGCGGCGAACGGCGCTCCTCCACCAAACAACAGCGAGAAGAAGACGTTTGCTTTGAGTACCGATGAACGGCGCACCGCGATTCTACAGGCGCCGTAGCGCAAAGCCTTGTACCAGTGCACACGAGTGCACGCACGGCGATTCGGTTTGCGAAGGAGGCGAGGATCGTTCATGCGTTCCAATTCGAATAAAATCATGTCGGCGTCAGGATACTGATCAAACGTTTGCTCCACCACGGCAGTATAATCGTCGTGATATCGGACGTCCTGATCAGCAAAAAGCAAGATCTCGCCCGTGGCATTTAGAATGCCCATATTGCGATTTCGCCCAACACCCCTCTTAGACGAATGATAATACGTGATCCGGTATCCAAAACGGGACGTGTGATGTATTCCGTCTTTGCCGCATTGATTGCAAATCAATGCGTTGCTTCGGATATTCATCGCATCCGGCAACTTATCATCGTGTTGATCGATCGCCGCCACAAGGACTTCAACACGCCCTTGGCTTTTATCTTGATCCGGTGTTGTTTTCGACACGAAAATACGATCCTCCATAAACCTGATCTCAGAATACCATGCAGGTTGCCGGCGCGCCAATACTCCCCGCCACGCACTTTACAAGGAAAAAACCGCCCGGCGTATCGTGCCTGGCGTTGCCATCGACTCTAACACGCGCTTTACGAGGAAAAAACACAAGGACAAGCGCGATATGATAAAATCACAAAGAATCAAACAACAGCACATCTTTTGGAAAATAGGCTGTTGTGTACGGTTATGTACGACAGGATATCAAGGATGATGGCGCAATCTAAGCAGGCGGAATTTTCTCTCGCCGGACATTTTCAGGGCATCTTTGTTGATCAAGGACGGTTTTCCTTGCGTGATTACCTCTTGATGCACGTGTTGCTTGCGTTGGGACTCGGGTTACTCTACGAGAGTTTTGCCGTCGCCGTCATATGCATTCTTTCGTCGCTTTTTCTTCTTCTTTTCTATCGTCCGAACGCGCACCGATTGGATGCGCTCATGCTGGCTTCTTTTGTCGCGATCGCTGCCGTCGTATGGATCTATGCCGGCAACGTGGAGATGTACAACAACGGCTACTATCTTGGAGGCTCCGACGATCTGATTTTTGAAAACTACGCCCGCTACACGATCGAGTGCGACATGTACACGATGGCTGACATCAACGCAAGAACAGCCTTTGAGACGTTTGATTACAAAGGCTTCCTGATGCTGCTCGCTTGGTTCATGCGCTTTTGCAACCTTTTTGGCGGTTACCACACGATTTGTTTTCGTGTCATCAACGTCCACCTATGGCTGGCAGTGGCTCTGATGATCTCCTGTCATTACCGAAAGCGCTTCCCCCAAAACGAGCGCACAAGCCGTCGGATTTTCCTTTTGACCGCCCTGTTCCCGAATGCCCTGTACATTTCAGGGCACGTGTTCCGCGATACAATCGGCATTTTCCTCATCGTATTCATGTATGTCAAGTGGGATATCTTTTTTAAGAAAAAGTGCACATGGCCACATCGCATATGGATTGCTCTTTACACGCTGCCGATCATGTACATCGCTTACTGGGTGAGGAATTTCAATTTTTTCCTCATCCTCGTCATCATCGGCTTCTCCTTCATCTTCATGGAAGTAGATAACAAAAAACGACACCATCTCATCAGCCTTCTTCTCGTTCTGGCGGTGTTGCCGATCCTCTTGACACGGTTTGATCTGCTGTACATGCTAAAGAAGTTTTACACACGCTATTCGGACAAATTGTTGGAGGCAAACCCCGGCATGTCGCAGGTTATTTTCTCTGTGCCGCTTCTACCTTTTGGAATCTTCTTGCGGATCGCTTTCGGCCTTATCATGCCGGCGCCAATCTGGATTTTCGCGCCTTTTCTGCGATCGTTTTCACAGAACGCCGTCATAGAATCCATTGTCAGCGCAGGCACCATCGTGCAAATCTACGGATTGCCATACATCCTCGCAAGCTTCCGCCCCATGAAAAAAATGGCAGCGACCTTCCTGTTCACACTGCTTATCATCGTCGTCACCACATTTACCTTCAGGCACTTCATCACGATCTACCCTTTCATGATTCCGCTGCTCCTTCACGGCGTGGAGACGGTGCCTTACGAAAAACGCCGATCATTTTTTATCACACAATCGATTTTCTTAGGCCTTATACTGCTCTTTTACGCCTTAGGACGCTGAACGACTCGCCGCGCCTGAACTGATCACTTCCAGCAAATCGCCTTCTGCGCTAGAATCTAGATGTGTTATCTGGTCAATCAGGTCAATCAGGCCAATCTGGTCAATCTTTTGTGTTGACAGTATTTTAAAAAGACTAGATGGAGTGGATGGATGCCTCAACGCCCATTCTCATCAACACCGCCATTTTGAGCTTAACGTTACACCGGAGAGGGTTAATGGAAACAACCGAGAAAAAAACGAAAGTATGGATCTTTCATCCGGATTCTTCGGACGAATCTTTGGGGGGAAATAAGAGACCTGCAAGACTTGCGAAACACCTAAACAGAAGCAATTATGCCGTTTCCGTTTTTTCTTCCTCAAAATTTCGTTACGCAAAAGACAACTTGATCAAAGACGGGGCTTTATATTTATATCGCGAAGGCAAGGTTCCTTTTTACTACATCAAATCCAGATCATATAAAAAGAATGACATTAACAGAATCTTAAACTGGATTAGTTTTTATTTTAATGTAAGAAAAGCCGCGAAGGAAATTATAAAAAAAGAGGGAAAACCGGATCTTATCATCGGTTCATCGCCCCACCCTTTGGCGATGCTTGCCGCTGTTCGAATAGGAAAGAAATATAAAATACCTGTCATCAATGAAGTCCGAGATTTCTGGCCGGAAGTCATATTCTTGGGCGGAAGGGTTAAAGAGACCAGTTTAATCGGAAAAATCATGTTGGCAGGTGAACGATATATCTATAAAAAATCCAACGCTCTTATTTTCTTAAAAGAAGGCGATTTTCAATATATCGTCGACAAAAAGTGGGACATCAAAAACGGCGGATCGATCGACTTAGACCGTTGTTATTACATCAACAACGGCGTCGATCTTGATGAATTTGAACACAACATGAGGATGCATCAGTTAGATGATGACGATCTTCAAAGTGATCACTTTAGAGCCATTTACGTAGGCGCCCTCGGGAAAGTCAATGATATTGATAAAATATTGGATGCGGCAAAGCTTCTTCAAAAAGAGGATATCCTTTTCTTGATTTACGGAAGCGGCGACCAAGAAGATCGTTTAAAAGACAGATTAAAAGATGAAAATATCCGGAATGTGAAAATCAAAGGATACGTCGAAAGCAAGTATATTCCTTACGTTTTAAGCAAGGCTTCTGTTAATTTGCTGATCTATACTCAAACTCAATACAACTGGTCCAGAGGGAACAGCTCCAATAAATTATTTGAATATATGGCCTCCGGAAAGCCCATCATATCGTCAGTTAAAATGGGCTATTCCATCATCGATAAATACAATTGCGGCATTGAGATTGAGGATCAACGCCCGGAAGGGCTGGTGGAAGCTATCAAGCATTTCTACGACATGAGCGACAAAGAATTAAAATCCATCGAGGTCAACTGTAAAAACGGAGCTTGTGATTTTGATTACTCCAATCTGAGCTCAAAACTCGCACAAGTCATCGATAAAACCATAACAGAATACCATCGCTAAGCCTCGCCTATTATGATGACGAGCATAGCGCCGTGCGTGCAATATAAAATCTTGATCGAGCGAAGCAACACAAAATGAACCACTCCGCTGTATCCTCTCGTATCAAAACAATCGAGCAGAAAGCAAAAATCCAGCATCACGATATGCAACATTACGATATTGCATATCATGATGTTGCATGGAGAATCAGATCCTCGGCTACAAAAGCCCTTTGTATGGCAGGAGAACCAGCCAACTCAAAGCTTTGCCCTTTAACTACATAGAGGCGGGTAAGTTTGTGCCTGCTTACACTAATGCGGAAAAGGCGATCGTCTTCGGGCTGTCCGGAGGAATTGCAGACTATTTGGCTTGTTTTGACGACGGCAAACCTTTGGCAGAAAACATCGTAAACCTCTTCCTATCTACCGGTGGCCGCCTTTTTGAAAAACCTTCAAACCTCTTGAAACAGGAGCTGCGCGAACCGGCCCGTTACAACGATATACTCTATTTCCTTAGCACAGGGACAACAAAACTGTCCGAGTTAGCCTCCAAAATGTGTGTGCCATCGGGCTCTCAGGATCATTATCTCAAGAACCTAATCGACTTAGGCTTGATCGAACGCAAAACCCCTGTCTTAAACCGGAAGACCAAACGTCCTCTTTACCTCATCGCAGATACGATGTTCCTTTTCTGGTATCGCTTTGTCCAGACGAATTATCGAATGCAAATGGCGTAACGAAAAAGTCCAGCAAAAAATCTTAACCGACCTCATGGAAAAAGCGAAAATGTTTCCTGCCGAGCAGAAGTATTATTGGCTTATTTATCTTTCGGGTTATCGCGACTTCACAGTGAAGAATGATGTCGAACTGATTGACCTAGACGACGTGTATACCGTGTAACGATAACAACATGGACGATTTGAAACAAGGTATCCCTGGGGAGGATATTTTATGCTACAACTTGGGCGCTATGGATTGAATCCCTCAGTGTTCAGCATAGGCAAAAACGCGGCTAATTTGGCGGCAACAGGCGGCTGATGGTCATCTGTAAACACACCGACTTTTTGCATTTGACCGCGGTAGGGATCATTGGAAGGAAGCGATGTCGCGGCTCTTACAGACTTCTCAATGCAATAATAGGCTTGTCCTGATGGAGCGGTAAAATATTCCGTTCCGCAATCTGCCCCTTGATTATACGTAGGATACGGATAGGGTGGAGAACCTAAATGTTCTTTTCCGGGCGGATAATACGTCCCGGGGTCAATCGCAATTTTTCCAATGACAATGGATGAACTAGGCTTTATTTCCGTTAGTGTTACGTTGGCCGGTGCTTCTCCTGCGGCATAGGCCGCTTGTCAGGGTATTAAAAAAACGCCGAACAAAATGAGTAAAAGCAATCCAACAGTTAATACTTTTTTCATGTTTTCCTCTCTTCCATTTTGATAAAAAAAGAAGACAAATGCCCTTCCTTTCTTGAAGCAAAAAAGCGGCATTTCTGCAGCTCTTAGCTTGTTACATTTTCTCTTGGTTTAATACTTCCCATAACTAAAGTAGTACGACGAGCTGTACTCGTTTCTTACGCCTTCGCCTATTGCAAAACGTGTCCACGGCGCCTTAAACATCTGATTGTAATGTGCCGGGGAAGTTTTTATGAAGTCAAGACAATCTTCAACCGTGTAGAACTTGCCGCCGTCACTAATACAGCACGAACCTTGAGCGTATTGTTCGCCGTAGGTCTGATAAATCCAAGTGCCTTCGTTAGCAAGACAATCTTTTTCGCCGTGACAGTAATCACAGCCGGGACAAGGCATGGGACGTTGATGACTAAAGAGACGCAAGAGTTCTTTTGCGCGAATGTTCGCGATTTTTTGTTGCGTAGCATCGCCGTACGACACTCTGACCGAGTTTCCTACTCGTGCGCGTTCTTCGTTAATCATCGCAACGAGGTTTGCCGGTGTAAACGGACGCTTGGCCTTCGTTGTCGTAGACTTCGGCGTCGTTGCCGTAGTAACAGTCATCAACGTGGTCGTAGGCATCGTTGTTTGTGCCTGAATTATACTCATAACGGTATAAGTCGTCGTTGTTGCCCCCCCTTTCCCGTTATTCTTTGCACAGGAAACAGTAAGGACTAGTGCCAGTAACATGATAAGACCTGCAATGATCCTTTTCGTTCCTGCCTTTTCTTTTTCAGGATCACCTCACCCCCGCACGTGCAGGAACAACCTTGGATTCCGGTGCTCAAGCCTTGCGGGAGCAACCTCACCCCCGCACGTGCAGGAACAACACTCATCGCCGGAGGTCGTGCAACGCTTGAGCGGATCCCCGCACGTGCGGGAACAACTGTGTCCATTGGCAAAGACGCGGCGGCATATAAAAAGAGCAACCCCAGGGACATAGGATTCTAAGCTTTCGCCTACTCCCATTCGAGAACCCAGCCTTATTCCTTCACAAGTTGCTCTTTTCAACACACTCAGATGAGCGCCGAAGTTTGCAACCTCCGGCGCCCACGCTGATCAACTTCCGCTCGCGGAACTTGAACCCGCGACCTTGACAATGCTCAAGGCCCTCCCTTAATAGAGCGGCATAAAAAAGCGGCCTTTCGACCGCTCTTGATTCAGATTATTACCCTTACTCTACGCAACCCTAGGGATGCTGTCATCAAAACTTCTTATCGATTGAGAATCACGCTCATGACATGCGTCACACCAGATATCCATATATCCGTCAGCGCGCTCTTCAAGCAAAATACAAATCTCATAATGAACTTCATCAGCACCGCAAAAAGGGCAAACCGCTTTAGTTTTACTCTTAAAAAGATTCGCTAGGTAGTTCAGCCACTTCATTTCAATTTGCCCTCCTTCTTTAATTTTCTGATAAAGGCTTCTTCAGCTTCGTAGGCCTCTTTTTCAAACCTTCCCCTGTTCTCTTGTACATATTTTACACCATATTTGCGATATTGCTCAGCACGAATCTTTTCATGGTAAATCGTACGTATTAGTTCTTCCCGACTCTTGAATGCACTGGAGAGCAAGTCAATGCGACCTATTTGTTTGCCATCAGCTATTCCGCAATGAGGGAGAGCAAGGAGATGGGAGCTTCTTTGAATCTTAAATGTTAGACCAGAAACATCGATTCCAACGTCCTTGGATACTTTCAGGACGTGTCGTTTTTGCATTGGTTCTGGTAACGATGAAAACTCTCCAACGTTCTTCTCTCTTCGAGAAACTCGGTTC
>JAAZKK010000038.1 GCA_012799825.1 Clostridiaceae bacterium
TGCTTTCAAATGTTCAATCGCCAAGTCTTTATATGCAGGCGGCTTTTCGCGCGCAAAACCCATGGAGCTATGATGCTGATGGCAAAAAATATCGCAAGCAGAATGCTTATGTTTTTGATTTTGCTCCGGAACGAACACTAATTATTTACGATGAATTTGCTAACAATCTCAGTAGAAAAACGGTAGGTGGCGGTGGTACGACAGAAGATCGCGAAGATAACATCAGGACACTGCTTAATTTCTTTCCCGTTATCGCTGAAGATAGCGATGGCAAGATGATCGAACTGGATGTGCGACAAGTTCTAACCATACCGAAAACGATCAAAGCGCAAGAAGTCGTTAAACGTGGCTTCATGTCCAATCTACTGTTTCAGAATATTTCTGGTATTTTTGCTTCACCAGAGGCTCGTGAAATACTTAATAAGTTTAATCCTGTTGCCCCAGGAAAAGTTACGCCAAGCCAGAGAAGCTCACCTATCGATACCAGGGGTGTTGAAGTAAATGAAGTCGGTGATGCAATCGTTGAACCAGCCATCGTCGTTACAACTACAGATGCTCGTTTTGGTGAAAAAATATACGAAGATATTGCTGAAGAGATTTCAGCGGTTGTTGAGCAAGAGTCTGAAGAACTAACAAGCGTAGTTTATAACGCCTTTACGGATAGCGTTTTAAGCACTGCCAAAGAAATAGCTAAAAAACAATCAGTAACGGTGGCGCAGGCAGAACAGATTGTAAAGCAGAATGCCAATATTCTTGTCAGAGAGATCGAAACTGTAAAAAAACAAGCTGAAATTAGGCAAGTTGTAACTAAGATGGAATACGAAAGAGAAGTCGCTGCAGCCGAAAAGGATGACGCCGCGGCGGCTGAAGCCAGAGCTAGATTTGATTCAGCTCAACAGGAAATATCCGATACGCTCAAGCGAGAGATTGTTGATAAAGTAAAGGAAAAAACAAAGGAGCTAACCCTAGAATCAACCAAGCAAATACTACAAAAGGCTGAAGAAAAAAAGAAAGTCAAAGTAGAGGATGATATCCGGGCCCGTTTACGTGGCTTTGCCCGTACAATACCGTCCTTTCTGATGGCATATGGTGAACCAACCACAACACTCGCCAACTTTGACGCGAATATCAATAACGAGGTATTCAAAGAGGTCACTGGTATTACGCTAGAGGACTTCAGAGTTTTGCGAGATACCTACAATTTCTTTGATCCGGTCGTGTTCGATGAGTCCGTTCAAGAGTTTCTCCGCAAGAAAGAAAAACTTGCGAATTATTTTGATGAAAATCAGACGGAGGATATTTTTGATTACATTCCACCACAAAAAACGAATCAGATATACACACCTAGATCGGTTGTGAAGATGATGATAGACACGCTGGAGGAAGAAAACCCAGACATTTTCTGCTACAAAGATAAGACCTTTGCAGACTTGTATGTGAAGTCTGGGTTGTACCTGACTGAGATCGTAAAGCGCTTATTTGCCGGGCTTGAGAAAGAAATCCCTGACGAAGATGCACGTCTAAAACACATACTAGAAAATCAAATATATGGTTTTGCACCGAGCGAGATTATCTATAACATCGCACGAAACTACGTTTTTGGTGGTTTCTCGGATATTGATGACTCACATTTGCAATGTCTAGACTTGACTGAATTAGCAGAAAACGGAGGAGGCTTAGGTATGAAATTTGATGTCGTAGTAGGAAATCCGCCTTATCAGCAAGAATCAATAGGTGAAAGCACAAGTAACAGCTCAATATATAACATTTTCTATGACTTGGCTAAGCAAGTGGCTCCGAAGTATTGCTTGATCTCCCCAGCTCGTTTTTTGTATAACGCGGGTAATACGCCGAAAAAATGGAATAAAGAAATGCTTAACGATAAGCATCTCAAAGTTGTTCATTATGAGCAAAATTCAGCTAATATTTTTCCTAACACTGACATCATGGGAGGTGTTGTTGTGCTGTACCGAGATGTCGAAACAGATTATGGTTCAATCGGTACTTTCACAAGTTTTGCTGAATTGAATTCAATTGTCGCTAAGGTCTCAAGCCAAACAACCGAAACTCTTGATTCCATTATTACTGGTCGAGGCATTTATCGTTTGACAGACAAGGCTCTTGAGGACCGTCCACAAATAGTTGACATTCAATCAAAAGGACATAAGTACGATGTTGGAACATCTGCTTTTGAAATACTCGAGAATCTCATCTTTTTCACGGATAAACCAAAAGACGACAGAGATTATGTTTTAGTACTTGGCAGATTTCAAGGTGACCGAGTATATCGTTGGATCAGAAGTGAATATATAAACGAACCCTTTGGTTTTAATAAATGGCGTGTTGTTTTGCCAAATTCTAATGGTTCCGGGGCAATTGGCGAGGTGTTAAGCACTCCCTTAATTGGTACTCCCTTAATCTTAGCTCCCTTTGTTGGGTTTACTGAAACGTTTATTTCAATAGGGGCTTTCGATGCTAAGAGTGAAGCAGAGAATTGCTTGAAATATGTGAAGTCAAAATTTGCTCGTACTATGCTGGGAGTATTAAAAGTTACGTAACATAATCCTCGTGAAAAGTGGAAAAAGGTTCCCTTACAGGACTTCACATCACAAAGCGATATCGATTGGAATGAATCTGTTCCTAGCATCGACGAACAACTCTACGCAAAGTACCGCTTGGACGAAAAAGAAATAGCCTTTATCGAAGAAAAGATTAGGCCGATGGAATGAGGAAAGTTGCACAGTAAAAGCCAAAGCTGTGTAATTGGCAATGAAGCTAATTTCAATCTGCTGACTAACAATGGTGCAGGATTGGCGGAAATATAGTTTTCGAAAAGCCGAAAAGTCAATTGAAATGGCTTTTATGTTGGAGGAAAACGACAATGTCTGATGAAAAAATAAAAAATATCCTGAAAATCCGGGAAGATGCGGCATACTTTGTTCTTGAACAGACTGCGAGAGGAGCGGCCTTTTCACTCGGCGAGTGCCAGATTGCCCCCTCTTGGTATCCTGTAGATAAAATTGGCGGTTCTCAGCCATCAGACTTACGTGGATTTGTGGAGCCGTGGCTTACATCTCTTTTCCAGTCAGAGCATTTGTCGCTTTTGATTGGGTCGGGACTTTCTACTGCTGTTAATTACATGGCAACACAGACTTCTGGCAATCCAATGGCAGTTCCGATGTTTGATTCAGAATATGCAGACAAAATCATGAATAGGGCCAAGGTTATTGCTGAAAAGAATGGCCGTGGAGAGCCAAACATTGAGGATTACATTCGGGTCATTAATGAATTGATTTGCGGACTTGAAGTTCTCGGTCATGATATTGCGACAGGTGAAGAACGAAACCGCTACGACCAGTTGCTCAACAACCTCAAGCAGATTATCGGGAACTTTGCGGAAGACATAAGTGAGGTTGAATACAGCATTGCAACCGCCCGTGAAGAACAGCGAAAGGAGGCATTTGATTACCTCGTCAACTTTCTTATGAGCTTTGCAAGTCGAACAGGAACACGTGAACGACTCAATTTGTTTACTACCAACTATGATCGTGTGATTGAGGCTGGTGCTGAGATAGCAGGGTTGCATTTGCTAGACAGATTTGTCGGAACTCTTGCCCCGATATTTCGTTCATCAAGGCTAGATATCGATATGCACTACAACCCGCCAGGTATAAGGGGCGAACCACGTTATCTTGAAGGTGTCGCACGCTTTACGAAGTTACATGGTTCCATTGACTGGATAAATACTGGAGAGCACATCAGGCGAATAGGTCTGCCCTTTGGTTCGAGAGACATGCCAAGTTTGTTGAATGCTCCGGGCCTCGAGGATGCGGATAGCAGACGTATTATGATTTATCCCAATGCGGCCAAAGATAAAGAAACGACGGAGTACCCTTACGTCGAACTATTTCGTGATTTTGCTGCTGCAATTTGCCGACCGAATAGTACGCTCGTAACCTATGGTTATGGTTTTGGAGATGACCATATTAACCGAGTAATTCGGGATATGTTGACTATTCCATCAACACATCTTGTCATTATTTCCTATGGTGGTGCAGGTGGGCGAATTAAAGAGAAATACAAAGAATTTGGCAGACCATCACAAATAAGTTTGATTATTGGCAGTGGTCTAGCTGACCTTAAAATACTTGTAGATTACTTCTTGCCAAAACCTTCGATTGACAGAGCTTCCATCAGGATGAGTGAACTGTTGAAACAGCGTTATTCCGCACCTAAGGAAGACGTTTCCAAAGTAGTTGACGGAGGTAGTACCATAGAATGATTACACCTATAGCTTTTGCGGATTCTCTTCGCATAGGTAGTGTTGACTTTGTTTCTCCTGACGAAATTAAAGTGCTTCTTGATATTGAAGCGCCCAATTACGTTGCTCTAAACACAGGAGTAGCCCGACCATTCCCGCGTATAAACAATTATGTTCTGTTACCTAGTGAAAGCGGATTCCTCGTGGGACAAATTGAATGGATAACGATTGAACGCTCACAGTATCCAAAGCGTAAAGGAATGCAGGACTTTGGCGTTATTGATTTGCCTTTTCCTTTACGTAAAATGAGTCTAATCCCCCTTGGTGTTTTGCATGAAGAAAAGAAAGATAAGAAATCGACCTATAAATTCACTCGTGGTGTTGAGTTCTTCCCGACAGTAGGGGATCCGGTACTCTTGCCATCACAACAGCAGTTGAAATCCATAGTAGAGTCCGGGGATAATCGCCGAGTCAAGATAGGAATTAGCCCTCTTGCTTCTAATGCTGATGTGTTTGTTGATCCTGATAGACTCTTTGGCCGACATCTTGCGATACTAGGTAATACGGGAAGCGGCAAGTCTTGTTCTGTAGCTGGTATGATTCGGTGGTCGATTGAAGCAGCAAGAAAGGCGAAAGATAGTGAATCCTCCATAAATTCGCGGTTTATTATTCTTGACCCCAATGGTGAATACTCCAGAGCATTTAGTGATATGGATAATGTCAATGTTTACGCTGTTGAGGCTGATGAGCAAAATGGCGTTAAGCAACTCCAAGTTCCACTCTGGTTTTGGAATAGCACGGAATGGTGTGCATTTACGCAGGCAAGCAGTGGAGCCCAGAAGCCCACATTAATTCAAGCTTTAAGGGCAGTTCGAGATAGACAAGTCAGTATCAGCACGCAAACTCCCAGCTACATGATGAGACGTTTTTTGCGAACTGTTGTTTCTATTCTCTCTATCGAGAAATCGCAGGGTAACCCTTGGGGCAATTTTCCAAAGGATAAATCCTTCTTTGATAAGCTTAAGGCGTGGCAAAATGAATTGGTGGCAAACGTTGAGTATACGAGGCAGGAAAATCTTTCCCTTCAACTATTGAAAACAAAAGTTGATCAATTGGTGCAAGCGCGTGAAATCAATTATCCCGTTTGGGTGTTTGCTCCTCAGGATGTAGATGAATTGATTGAACTTGCTTCTGCTGCTCATTCGGCTTTTGGTGGTTCTGACAAGGGGGCATTTAGCATTGATGCAGATATCCCACGACCGTTCACAGGTGAAGAACTATTGCGAAGCATTGAAGCTACCTCAGAGTTGATGGGGACTTCAGCTTATGTAGAAATGATGCTCATACGCATTCGTACGTTGCTATCCGATTCTCGAATGAAGATGATAACCACATGTGACGATGATTTGACGCTTGAAAAGTGGCTTGATGACTATATTTGTCCCAGCGGTACTGATGCTGGAGTAATAACCATTATTGATCTATCGCTTGTTCCGGCAGAAATTGTTCATATTATCACTGCAGTTATTGCAAGAATGACTCTCGAATCCTTGCAGCGGTATAAGAAAGTGAACGGAGGCAAGACCCTTCCAACGACCTTGGTAATGGAAGAAGCGCATACGTTTATTCGTCGCTACGCGATCAATACGGATGAAATGCCAATATCTTCGATGTGCACACAGGTTTTTGAGAAGATTGCCCGTGAAGGGCGAAAGTTCGGTTTAGGGTTAGTGCTATCATCTCAACGGCCAAGCGAATTGTCTCCTACAGTTTTATCCCAATGTAACACCTTCCTTCTACATAGAATCAGCAATGATCGCGACCAAGAACTGGTGAACAAACTCGTGCCTGACAATTTGCGAGGGTTACTGCGTGAACTGCCTTCCCTGCCTTCACAGCGGGCAATACTGTTGGGATGGGCTTCCGAGCTTCCTGTGATGGTTCACATGAATTATCTCAATGAAGAGCACCGACCTCAATCAAACGATCCCGACTATTGGAACATCTGGACAGCCACCGATGAACCGCAAGAGGTTGATTGGGGTACAGTCGCACATGATTGGCAAGATGCCGGACAAATTAGGGAAGATTTGAATGTATTGCTTGAGTCTGGTTCAGACGAAGAGGTCTGAACAGGAGATTGAATATTACGGGAAGTGATGTGAGAAAAAGTGAATGATAGAATAGAGGAAATTCGTGAATTCTTCGAGAGAAAAATATCAATGCTCAACCAAAACGATGACGATATGAAGATTATTGGGATGCTTGTGCTGCTGGATTGCTTAGCGCAACATTACGCGCAGTACCCCACCAAGAGAACGCAGGAAGCATTTGTGGGCTTTGTCATTGAGTTTTCGAAATCCAAGTGGGCGTTTTGGGAATGGGTAGACCCGGTTACGTTGTATTATCATTTATCACTTTCAGATATTCCGTTGTTAGGCACTCCAACTTTGCAATGCGTATCCGATAGCTGTATTCATACTCCATATGACAGTGGATTTAAGGAAAATGCTGACATTCTTTTGCACCTAATAATGGATAGCCAGACTCGTGAAGTCATGAGGGCTAAGCATCAGTATGCCAGATTGTTGTATAAGATGCGCAGCAAAATTATACATGAGCTGAACAAACCTTTTCCGCTATTTAGTAGAACTGAAGTGGAGTATAACGGGCGTTTACCTTTTTATTACTCTATGGGTGGCGGCCTTGAAAATGCAACACATGGGGAGAGAATAAGGCAGCGCTCTACAACGTGGCATTTGGTTTTTCCACCGGAATTTATAGAACTCGTTTTGCGTGAGTGTGTGAAAAACTATTTGGAACATTGTTTGCTACACGAACTAGACCCTTTTGTACATAATTCGCCTTGCAGAAAATTTTATTTATCATGGTATGACAGTTGATGTGCTTTACTACATGAACCTATTGTGAGAACACAAGCTATATATGCTCGGCAAGAATGTCACTAAGAAATTAAGGCACGTGTGAAATGTTTAACTACCGATTTTTATTACAAGTAATTGATATTGTAAAATGCTTGGTTTTCAAGGCTACATACTGGCAACAAAAAATCGGGCAGCCATAAGAAAAGGGATAACTTGTGTAATAGAGATAAACGGAACCACGCCCAGTAAACATAATTGTTTAAGTTATGTGTCCCGTGATCGAGTGATTTATTTATAATATTTTTACTTTAATTTCTATTCTAATGTATAGAGCTTTTATCGTTTACTTGATACGCAAAAGTGCTGCGTAAAAATTTACGTTGCAGATTGATAAAGTAGAGCCTACTGCGCAGGCATCAAATGCTTGAGATAAGGCGATTAGCGGTTTATATCCAGTATAATAGGTGCAAGCAAAATGCAGGATATTGAGGAAAACCCTTGCACTTGGAGGATCTATGAA
>JAAZKK010000128.1 GCA_012799825.1 Clostridiaceae bacterium
AGCTTAACTCAATCTTAAAAACCGTCTCTCAAAACGCCGAAAAAGGGGTTGATTTTAACGTTTTTTTGGAACAAAAAAGCCCCAAGACGCCTGGTATGACGGCGTTTTGGGACAAATTGTGGCGGAGGGCATGGGATTTGAACCCACGATACCCCTTTCAGGGTATACGCGATTTCCAGTCGCGCTCCTTCGGCCAGCTCGGACAACCCTCCACAAAAGCTCTGAATAAAAGGCACTTGAATTTTTCAACTGTGAGCCGTTCAGCGCAACGGCATGATAACACTACTATTTTCGCTCTGTCAACGAAACAAGAACTTTTAGTTCCAAAAAGAAAGGTATCGCTCAATGCCAAAGCAGAGGGATAGAGAACTGACTATTTAGAATCTAAACGTTATGGAAAACTGAATACAGCTCCGAGGTCTTGCCCCGGAGCTGCGTATCAATTGGAGGAGAAAAGTATGAAAAGTGCGGTCTCTTTTGTTCCGCAATGCCATCATACTTTAAATAAATGACGAACCTGATAATCAAATATGAATAAAAGAAAAACAATTCGGGGTAAAGATACATTCTCTCGAGGAAACATATTTCAATTTAGTTACAAAGACGCATCGGCTGTCTTTGACACTTGTATCACTGCGTTCGAGAGTGACTCTTTATTTCTTCTGCCGGAAACGGCTAAAACCGCTGACGACAACGTCACCATCTTGCAGGTAAGCTTTCTGCCGCCAATGACGCTTGTACTGGAGCGCTCGGCGTCTCTCTATGCTACGCTACTTTTTTTGAAGGCTATTGGTGATGTCGGCTTCACTCATCGGATGATCAATGGAGAAATCTCCGCTCGGCATCGCGACGCGGAACGTTATGGGTTCGCGTGTCATTTTAAAAGATCGATCCTTCAACTCAAGGACGTCCGCGCGAATATCACAATATTCATTAAAAAGTCGAAGTCCCTCGTCGGCGGTAATGTCTTCATGAAGGACCAAGATCACGCGATTATGGCTTAGATTGTGGATTGCTAAATTCTTTTCCGCTGTAATCGGTTGATCGACGACATCCACAAATCGCTCGCTGATCTTCTCATATTGAATCTTCTTATTATTCATAATCGGAATCGTAATCGCACAGAAAATCGCCGCCACCGCTACGACGATGCCGATGATCAAGAATAAAGACTTCCGCGGAATTCGAAGATCGGGAATACTCTTCTTAGAAAGAACATAGTCATCTTTTTTCTTGGCGACTGCAGCGCTTTGTGTGAACGCTACAGGACCGCGCTGATAGGGCATGGGCACCAAAGACGGGCCTGTATAAGGAGGCTGAGGATCATTGGGAAAGGTAAACTCCTCAGGATGCTCAAACGCCCGAAAAGCCTCCTTATTATCGAATACGCAGTCACAAAAAATACAATGTCCCTTCGGCATGGAGGGATCAAGCATCAGCAACGAACCGCAATTAATACATTTTCCTTCTCTCAGCGGCATGTAATGAATCCTCTTTCTAAATAATGGTCACGTTTGCCATCTTATCATGAGAAATAAATGAGAGCAATGTGTCCAAAGGGTGTTATGATGGATTCTGGTCTGATAATGAATGAAAGGATCGTACGGATGGACGAAAATCTAATGACGATCTGTGACATCGCGTCGGAAGAAGACGTGCGATTCATGCGCGAAGCACTGCTGCTGGCAAAAGATGCTTCACGACGGGGCGAAATTCCGATCGGATGTGTCATTGTGCAAAACGGCGACATCATTGCCGGAAGCGGAAACACACGCGAACAGCTTCAGGACGCGACCGGTCACGCTGAGATGGAAGCGATCCGCGAGGCATGCCGCGTCATCGGCTTCTGGCGTCTCAATGACTGCGACCTCTACGTAACGCTCGAACCTTGCCTGATGTGCGCCGGAGCGATGATTCAAGCCCGAATCCGCCGCTGTTGTTTCGGTGCTTACGACCCTAAATCCGGTATGGCCGGATCCGTCGCAAACGTCTTCGCGCTCCCTTCAAACCACCGCGTCGCCGTCACCGGAGGCGTTATGGCAGAAGAATGCGGCGATCTTCTGCGCGACTTTTTTGCAAAACGCCGTAATAAACAATAAAACGCGCCTCGATGAACCGTGTTATAGTGTAGCAAATCGTTTCTTTCGCTCTTTTCAAGAGACGGCCATAAAGATTGCCAATTAGGTTTCACCCGATTGTCGTCATTCGGACGGCTCGTTGACCGTTTGAAAGGGGTGCGTTAAATGCATGTTACAATCGGAGCGGCTACTCATTAGTCTGTCAATGATTAGACGATTCAGATACTTATTAGAAGAATTCGTCAACTAGCCGACACCCGGTCGACCAATTGACGCCGCTAAACAGAACCAATTGATGCTGCCAATCACAACCGGTTGATACCGCTAAACACAAAACGGGAATATAAGGAAAAAACTAAAGCCTACGATGCCTAAACGACGTAAAAAACCGACAGAACTCCAATCTAGAGGGTGGCAAGGACGCCTCGTCTACGCTATTGGCATGTTCTTAAGTCGACTCCTTATACGTCTCAAGTATCTGGGACAGGAAAACCTCCCCAAAGAAGGCGCGTATATCATCGCGGCCAATCATCAGACGATGTTTGACGGGCTCTGGATTATGGGAGGCATCCCTCAAGAACAACTCCCGCGCTTCTCCTGTATTGCCGGATCTGACCTCGAACAACATTATGGTCTAACCGGTCGCATCATGTTCCGCGTCGGCAAAGCCATTCCGATTGACCGCGAGGGAAATCCTATGCGGGGCCTCGTGCTCTCAAAACAACAGCTTGAAAAAGGCGCGGTCATCATGATCCATCCTGAAGGCACGAGGACATATGACGGGCGATTGGGACAGATGAAAAATGGCGTTGCCTATTTAGCTCGCAAAACCGGTGTCCCTATCGTCCCTACCTATATTGACGGCGGGTATGAGATTTTTTCACGCTATATGTCCGTACCGCGTCCTATCGATTGGAAACGTTTCCGCCGCAAAAAGATGACCATTGAATTCGGTGAACCGTTTTACCCCGAAAATTATAAAAACAATGCACAAATTATGGACGTTTTGACAATCTATCTCAAGGAAAAAGAACGTGAAGCACTGGCTAAGCGCGACGCTTAGAGCCTCTGTTCATTTTGATCAGATCAAAATTTAAATCATGCGCGCCGTGATATGATGTCGGCGCTTACCGTCCATGGCCAGACGCTATAGATAAGGGGTATCACATGCGTTCAAAGATTCACAGCGCTCACGCGCAACAGATCGTTCCGGAGCGCGAAGCGATTCAACTAGGCCATGTCATCGAAAAACATTGTCACAACCACCGCAGAAAGATTTATCGTCGGGGGTATACGCACTTAAGTAAAACACGTCTTACTTGTCAAAGCACACGACACACATCCTGCCATGCGACTGCATCGAAAACAAAACATCATCCAGCACAAGACACGGCGTCAACATGGCTCGGTTATATTATTCGTCATGAACGACGAAGACAAAACCTGACACAGACGCAGCTGACCGCAGCGCTCCAATTCGGTTCCAGCGCTTTATCGACGATTGAAAATGGGCGCGCCTTCGCGAATATCGAGCGCACTTTTCGCGTCATACAACACCTTCAACTCGACGTCGCGACCATCGTCGTCGCTGTTCGAGCTCAGCTCACTTTTCACACGATGCTTCCGGAATTTCGCCGCCAAGAAGCTGCTGCGCGCGCTCATTTCCCGAAAGAAACGCCGCAAACACTGCCTCAATGGAAGGTGCGCGTTGCGGAAGAACCTCTTGACAAGCCGTATGGATTGCGCGAGCCATGACAACACGCAAAGGAAAATCTTGCATGGCGGCAAGCAACGGCAGTATACCACGATAAACTTCAGCAATGATTTTGTTTTCACGATCCTGTGATTTCATCTTGACGATGCCGAAAAATTTGCGCCCATAATTTTCGTCGTCACGACAAATCGTCAAATACACGCTGGCAGAATCGAAGATCGCGTCCTCCAAAATTTCAGCGCGAAATTCACCTGCCTCCTCCAGCGCGCTTGTAAGTTCCCGTTGTTCAAAAAAACGACAGAGATCTCGTCGCGCCCGACGAACACGCCCCTTTCTGCTCACATCCGCCGCGTACAATTGACAGGTCAGCCACAGCATCAAAAATCGGTCACCCTGCCGTTTTTCACGTTCGAGCGGAAAAAAGCGAAAACGCCTGAGGCTTTCTCCGGCAAGATACGATGGTTGCGTCGTATCCTCTATGGCGGATAGATCTTCTACATGTTCGTGTTGTTTAGAATCCAAAACATTCCTCCTTCTGTTTCACCTCTCCGGAAAACCTGTTTTTTAAATCTGACGTTCGAAAATACGGTCGCCACGTCGCTTATAGTAAACCTGATAGAAGATTAGCGCAGCTACCCACGATACTGAATAATTCATAACGAGCACATCGAAGGTTTTAAAGATCGGTAACACTGCAAGAATCCATATCACCCTGACTGCAGCCATCCCCATCGTCACAATCATCGGAAGAACCGATTGACCCGCGCTACGAAGCGTTGCGCCCAAAATTTCTGAGATCAAAAATAAAACGTACGGTAGAAGCACATAGAACATCGTGATGCTCGCGTAATGCATCACTTTACGATCTGTGCTGAATAAGCGCAACAATGGATAACGAACGAGAAGTAATAGCACAGCGTGTCCGAGAACGACCGCGATCGAAAACAGAATAATGCGAACAAGGCCCTTTTTAGCGCGCTCCTTCTTTTGCGCACCGATGTTGGAGCTCATGAACGACATGGCAGTCAAAGTCAAGCCGTTGATGATAACAAAAACGAAGCCGTCAAGTCGGTTGGCAGCGACAAGTCCCGCGATCGCCTGTTTGCCGAACGCGTTGATGTTGCTTTGCACGAACACGTTGGACAGCGACATCACGCAGGATTGCAACCCTGCGGGCACGCCAAGCTTTATTGTCGGCGTGAGCACCTCTTTGTGGAACGCAATATCGCGCAAGAAAAGACGGAAAGGCTCGTGGCTCATCATGAGGCTTGCCGTAACGAGAACGGCCGACACAATTTGTGCGACAACGTAAGCGCTCGCCGCCCCGATGATGCCCCATTTGAAAACGCCAACAAATAATAAGTCAAGACCGAGATTCAAAATAACCGTGATTGTCATGAATAAGAAGGGATGCCGCGTGTCGCCGACGCCGCGCAAAATGCCCGCTCCCATGTTGTATACCAACACAGGCAACGTGCTGATCATATAGACTTGCAGATACGATGTCGCGTCGCCAAGAACATCTGCGGGTGTGCCTATAAGCGTCAGCAAAGGACGCGCCAAGAATACCCCCAAGGCACTGAGCGCTGCTCCGACCGCAAAAGCCGTCGCGTAACCGGAGTGCACTGTTTTGTAGAGACGATCAAAATTACCCGCGCCCCACGCCTGCGCCGTAATCACGGAACAGCCTGTCGAAACGCCCAGCGCAAGTCCGGATATCATCTGGGAAATATAGGCCGTCGCGCCGATCGCGGCCATGGCGTCCGTCCCGCAATAATTTGAGACGATGATCAAATCCAGCACACAATAAAGCTGGAAAATGAGATTCATTAAAAGTAAGGGCAATGCAAACAGGACCACATTTTTCAAAATCGGTCCTTCAGTAAAATTTATGCTGTTAGCTCTCCGCCGAGGGAGGCGCTTTTTTCTCGCCATAGAAAACCTATGTTGTATACCTGTCTTTACTAAAACTATTTCAACTGTTTTTTCTAGTACTCTTTTTATCGTAATGTACTCTTTATCAATTAAACAATCCGATAGATAATCCGAGTTGTTCATTTTATTTTCTATATCGATTTAACTTATTGATCTGATCACTCTCCAGAATTGATATGAGTGATCGAGACGAAGAATTGTTCTTTTTACGCTCTAAGCGATTCAATTAATTGATCCAAGTCGTCCTTTAAAATCATCGTAGGAAAAGGTTCTTAGCGTGGAGATCCTGCCTGCCTGATCCGCACGCATAATGCACGGAAGCGGCATCCCGTTAAACGTATTGTTTTTGACCATCGTGTACACCGCCATATCGGTAAACACGATGCGATCTCCGGGAAGCGGCGGGCTGTCGAAAGAATACACACCAATAATATCTCCCGCAAGACAAGTTGGTCCCGTAAGCTGCACCTTGTAGGGAGACGCCTCGGCCGGAGACCCGGCATAAATGGTCGATGCCTTCCCTCGCCGCTCCGACGAAGGAATAAGGTAACATTGCGGCTGGTACGGCATTTCGAGAACATCCGGCATATGGCACGTCGCCGAGACGTCCAAGATAGCTGCCGGCGGGTCGCTTTGGAAAAGATCGACCACAGACGCAACTAAATATCCGGCCTCGTGGGCGATGGCTTCGCCCGGCTCCAGATAGATCACTGCATCTGTTTCTTCGTGTAGCTGAAGAATAACGCGCACAAGCCGATCAAAATCGTAATCAGACTTCGTAATCAGATGTCCCCCGCCAAGATTTAGCCATTGCATATCGGCAGGCCAAGGGCCGAAAGATTGGCGTACCGCATCCAGCACACGCTCTAAGACATCCGCGTCTTGTTCGCAAAGCGCATGAAAATGGAGTCCTTTCAACCCATCGAACCGTCCTGTTCGTCTCTCACGAAGATACACGTCAGCGGTCACACCAAGTCTGGAGTCAGCCCGCGCAGGATCGTAGAGCGGCACCTCAATCTCCGAGTAACCGGGATTGATCCGAAGCCCGCAAGAGATCTGCCTGTCACCTGAAAGGTTGTGCTCAAGCACTCGGTCACGGTAGCGTTCCCACTGATCGAATGAGTTGAAGACAACGACATCAACGATATCTAAGAGCTCCGCGAACTTATCATCTTTATACGCAGGCGCATAAACATGGACTTCGTGCTCCTCGCCCATTTCTTCACGTGCAAGGCGTGCCTCAAACAATCCGGAACACGCCGCGCCGTCAAGATACTGCGCGATGAGCGGATAGAAATCAAAGCAGGCAAACGCCTTTTGCGCCAGCAAAATACGGCAGGACGCTTGTTGGGCAACCTCACCGAGAAGCCGCAGATTATCAATAAGTTTATTTTCGTCGATCACATAGCTTGGAGTTCTGATGTTCGACAATGGAAGCCTCGACAGAGCAGGCTGAGTGATTTTATCCAACTTAATTTCCTCTTTTTCAATTAAACAATCAGACCATTATACAGATCCTTAAGATCTTGGTAAATCAACGCCTCTCAAGACATGATCTTGAGACATGTCGAAAGAATCCAAGACATTAGAAAGAAGAAACCTTAAGCGCATCAACGCGTGCGATTATTTCAGCGCCTAGTCCTCTTTTTAACCCACATCTTTGTGCCGGTTCTGCCGTCTTGAGGTTCCCTAGGGGACGAGTACCGGATCGCGATCGATGATCCACGGCAGGCCATAGCGGTTGAGTTTGTCCATGAAGGGATCGGGATCGAGCTGCTCGACATTCCACACGCCGGCTTTCTTCCACTCGCCTTCCAGAACAAGCGACGCTCCGATCATGGCGGGTACGCCGGTTGTGTAAGAGACCGCCTGCGCGCCGACCTCGAGATACGCTTCTTGGTGGTCGCAAATGTTGTAGATGCGTAGCACCTTATCGCAACCATCTTTTTTACCTGCAAAAATGCAACCGATATTTGTCTTTCCGACGGTTCTAGGACCCAACGACGCAGGATCCGGAAGGACCGCTTTCAAGAATTGAAGCGGTATAATAGGCATTCCCTGAAACATCACCGGCTCGATGGACGTCATACCGACGTTTTGCAGACAGCGAAGGTGCGTCAGATAACTTTCGCCGAACGTCATGAAAAAGCGGATGCGGCGAATGCCGGGAATGTGCTTTGCGAGGGATTCAAGTTCTTCATGATACAAGAGGTACATATCGCGCTCGCCGACACCTTCAAAATCATACTGGCGCTTGATTTCCATGGGTTCCGTTTCAACGAAGACGCCTTCCTCATAGTAACGGCCGTTGGCAGTCACTTCGCGGATATTGATTTCGGGGTTAAAATTCGTCGCGAACGGATACCCGTGATCGCCGCCGTTGCAGTCGAGTATATCGATGGTATTGATTTCATCAAATTCATGCTTTAGGGCATATGCTGAGAACACACCTGTAACACCGGGATCAAAGCCTGACCCAAGAATAGCGGTCAAACCCTTTTCACGGAACCGGTCCTGATACGCCCATTGCCATTTGTATTCAAAACGCGCCTCGTCCTTTGGCTCATAATTGGCCGTGTCGAGATAGTGGACACCCGTCTCGAGGCAAGCGTCCATAATCGTAAGATCCTGATAGGGTAACGCCAAATGGATCACAATCTCGGGTTCATAGCGCCGAATCAGCGCGACCAGCTCCGGCACGGAATCCGCGTCTACTTCCGCTGTTGAGATGCGAACATCCGTTCCTTTCGCATCCAGTTTTGCTTTCAGCTCATCACAGCGCGCTTTCGTCCTGCTTGCGATGCAAAGATCGGTAAAAACGCCACCGTGCTGAACACACTTATGCGCCGCTACTTGCGCAACACCGCCCGCTCCAATGATCAACGCTTTTGCCATAGTTATCCCTTTCCCTTAGATGCAATCTACTCTTATTATGTAATCTTTTCGGTTTCTCCATTGTCTCTAATGCTTATTGTATCATCAGCAGCCACTCTCGAAGAACTTTACAGGCCGTCACAGTCGACGCGCCGGAAA
Source organism: Clostridiaceae bacterium (assembly GCA_012799825.1). GTDB lineage: Bacteria > Bacillota > Clostridia > Saccharofermentanales > DTU023 > UBA4923. The sequence goes on from JAAZKK010000128.1 coordinate 8,761, forward strand.
CATCACAAGGAGGCGATAACTCCATCAAATCCGTTCCGATGACGTTGAGTTCTCCGACGATGGAAAGAGCATACATCAACTCCGCGAAAGAAACACCGTCCGGTTCCGGCGTTCCGGTTCCCGGAAACAGCGAAGGATCAAGCACATCTAGGTCAATCGTGACATAAACGGGAGCCTTACCGATTACATCCGACAAGAGGGATACCTCTTTCAGTGAAAACGGATGAAAATCGAGATGCCTTCGCGCGAAGAGAAATTCCTCGCGCAGTCCCGCGCGTATTCCGAACGAGTGTATGCGCTGATTGCCAAGCAATTCATAGGAACGGCGAATCACACACGCATGCGACAGCGGATTGTCATAAAATGTGTCGCGAAGATCCGTATGCGCGTCAAAATGCACCACATGCAAATCAGGATATGTGCGGATGGCGGCTCGTATTGCGCCTAACGTCATCGAATGATCGCCACCAATCATGACAGGTATTTTTTTATGTTCAATAAAAAAAGATACCGCTGCTTCTACGCGTGCCAACGCCTCCTCCGACGATGCGGCAGAAAGTGTCAGATCTCCGAAATCAGCGACGAGACTATCTTCAAGATCGCGATTTAATCTGGGACTGTAGGTTTCAAGCCCCCACGAGTCGTCTCGCATCTCTTGAGGCGCAAACCGCGCTCCCGGTCGAAACGAAGTCGCGCCGTCAAAGGGAGCGCCAAAAAGCGCAAAACGGCTTGACGCTTCCGTTGCCGCACAACCACAAAAAGTCGACGGCTCCATGGCCGTTGCTTTCCACGCCGATAGTATCTGTTCAATGTTTTCGCACATCAGACGATCCCTCCTTATGTGTGGTCTTCGACGACCTCTTCAATTTTCTCAGTTCTATCGTGATCCGGTGGCCAGATCTGCCCTTGAATCACACGTTTGAATACGTCATCCAAGATTTCCCCTTTTTCAAGCAAACGATTCACATAAGTGGGCAAAGCAAAGCTTCCCACGTGCAGCTCCGGATTATAGTAGCGTGTTTCAATCCCCAAAGAAAGCCAACGTTTTGCATCATAATTCGCTATCGGATCCAGCCCTTTTGACATAAAACCAAAAAGCCAGTGGCCGCCCGGATATGTTGGAATATTCGCTTGGTATACGCGAGACACCGGAAAAATCTTTGACGTACGTGAGAATATGGTCGCCGCTTCTTCAGATTCTTCGCGGTAATATGGCCCCTCATGCTGATTGACGAGTATGCCGTTCTTAGCAAGAGCGCGACGGCAGTTGCCATAAAATTCGCGAGAAAAAAGACTCTCGCCTACACCGAACGGGTCGGTTGAATCGACCATGATCAAGTCAAACGGCGCGTTGGCGCGGCGGACATAGCGCAGTCCGTCTTCATAGACTACCGTCACGCGCGGATCATTAAAAGAGGAGGCCGTCGTCGGTAAAAAGCGTTTTGCGACACTCACCACCATCGGATCGAGTTCAACAAGGATGATTTCCTCCACGCCGGGATAGCGACAGAGCTCGCGGAGAGCCCCGCCGTCACCGCCTCCGATGATGAGTGCGCGTTTCACGTCAGGATTCACGCCCATTGGCACGTGCACCAGCATCTCGTGGTATATAAATTCGTCTTTTTCCGTGAGCATGATCACGCCGTCAAGCACAAGCACACGTCCGAATTCATAACTATCCAGCACTTGAATGAGCTGCAGGTCGGAATGGCGCGAAAAAAGCTGGTGACGCACACGCATGCTCAATTTCACATCTGCAGAATGGTGCTCACTAAACCACAATTCCATCGTTCAGCCCTCCCACTTGACGGCACATTTTTGCCTGACGTATTTTGAAAACAATCCACGCCCTCTAGGCAAGACGCGATAATATATTAGATTGCCTCAACTTAACGCATCGCCGTTCAAATATGGCACGGTATTGCTCAAGCATGGCGTAACACTATATATACATGTACGACACGATGTCGCTCGAGCATGACGCGACGTTACTCCAGCATGACGTAAAGCTGCCTGACTTCCGGATCCTCCGTACCCGTCAACAAACTTCCTTTTTCACGGGCATATTGAATGTACTCTAAAATCTCAGGCGTCACGCGCTCTCCCGGTGCGAGAATCGGTATTCCCGGCGGATAGCACATGACAGACTCCGTCGCGATCCTGCCGCGACATTTTTCCAAAGAAAGCAGCTCAGACGGTTTGTAGAATGCTTCCGCTGGCGTCATAACCACCTCAGGCGAGATGTATTCATTGACGACCAGATCCGCCGGTTCAGTGCCGTAATTTTGTTTAATATCTTCTAAAG
>JAAZKK010000119.1 GCA_012799825.1 Clostridiaceae bacterium
ACAACAATAAGCTTAAGATGATTAAACGCCTATCCTATGGACGGTGTAGTCTCCAATTACTAAAAGCGAAACTTCTTCTGCCTAATATTTTTTTACCTTCAAATACTCAAATATAAGGAAGAACCCTAAGCGAATCCCCCCGAATCGATCAATCGCAGATCAAGCTTTCTCATTAAGCTACCTTTCCGACTAATTGCCGGAGCCGATCCAACTGTAATAAACAATACATCACTCTTTCCTTTCAGGTGAGTTATCCGAAGAAACAGCAGAAGCATTTTCCTGTGGCGACAACGCCTCCGTAACATGAGCAAGTGTTTGAGAGGACGCTTTTCCGGCTTTAATCGCGCGCTTCTTTCTCTTGCGACGGCGTACGAGAAATACGATAAGAATGATAATAAGAATCAATATGACGACGGGTGCGGCGTAGACGAGGGCAACGAGAAAGTACTGAAAACCAAGCGCGATGCCGATACCTACCTTCTTCAACGCGTTTTTCATTAAATAGCCGACGTCAGACCACTTCATCGTTGTGAGTGTCACATCAGGCTTGGTGACCGTAGGATCCTCATCCATGCGAATGGTAATGTCGATCTCCGATTCTTTCGTAAGGTAGTCGAGCAGCTTGAGGCGACCTTTAAAGCTTTCAAGCTCCGTCGTCAAATAGTCAATTTGCATTTGCACTTGCATCGTCTCGTCAATCGTCTCTGCTTTCTTAAGCAGCGTCCTGTAATGCTCAATCTGATTTTCGAGCGACTTGATTCGCACTTCTGTATCATAATACGTTTCCGTTACCTCTTCGCTCGTTACGGCCTGTGACTCAATTTTCGTAGCCGATTGTCCCGCGTGTTCCATAAATGCGTTCAGCTTTCCAAAGGGAACAGCCACTTTCATAGTGATCACACTGTAGGTTTGATCGTCAGACACAGATTTCTCGTAAGAAATGATGCGACCGCCCAAACTCGACGCCAAGTCAGAGAGCGCCTTGTATGTCCGGTCTACGTCGGCGCTTCTAAGCGATAGTGTTCCCTGTTCGATATATTTTCGTTCGACGCTGGCGGGCTCTTTCTTTTGAGGCTGGTCATTATTAAGCATCGCATCTCCCGGCTCTCTGGTGTCCATGTTCATGTCATCGAACCGATTGCCGCTAAAGCCTTCGTCGAAAGAAGATGGGGGCACTGCATTGGAGGACTGTTCCTTCTTTGAGGCTGCGCACCCAACGATCGCCATAATGAGCATCAACGCCAACAGGATGCCTGCGATCCAACGACATCTCCGATGTCTCAGACGGCTCGTTCCCGAGCTGTTCAAACCGACTCCATGCGATACTATATTTTTCTTTTTCATTATTTTTCTCCACCTTTTCGTATTGTCGCCGCCGTGATAGATTCTAGCTTCTTTTATGAGAGTATCCTCTCTTTTTTATATTCTGTCCATCAGTTTTGGCGTTCATTCGAGAACATGTTGTAGCTCTCAATATTTAAGACGTAAAAAAACGGAAAACGTAACACAAGAAATGGTTTAATTTGAAAAACTAACCTAAAACACACAAAAAATCGTCAAAATGACGCCGTTTGTTTTCCAGCTTGGACAGCTCGATCTGAAATAACACGTGGTAGAATATTCACATGAGTTTGTGGCAGTTTTTTTTGACAATTTTCAAAATAAGCAGCATCACATTTGGCGGTGGTTATACGATCGTTCCCGTCGTTCGTGACGCTTTTGTTGATCAGCATAAACTTCTTGACGATGAAGAAATGCTGGATCTCATCGCCCTCAGTCAGACGGTCCCGGGTCCGATCGCCGTCAGCACAGCGCTTCTCGTCGGTTACCGTCTGAAAGGACGCAAGGGCGCGCTGATCGGTGTACTTGCCGCCGTCCTGCCGCCTTTTATCATCATTTCCATTCTGTACTTTTTCTATGAAGCTTTCGCGTCGAATGTCTGGGTACGCGCAGGGCTTCGCGGCATGAGCGGCGCCATCAGCGCCATCATGATCAACGCCGTCTATCGCCTTGCAAAAGTCTCCCTCCGAAAACATCGGCTCTTTTCAGCCATACTCATGATCGCTACATTCGCCGTCAGTTTCTTCACCAGCATCAACAAAGCATTTATCGTCTTAACGCTCGGTCTTGTTGGCTACTTGACATTTACATTCGTGCCGGAGGAGAAAATCCCATGATCCTCTGGAAGCTTTTTGTCGCGTTTCTTTACATCGGCGCCTTCGCGTTTGGGGGCGGCTATGCGATTTTACCGCTGATTGAAGAAGTCATGGTCAACAATCTTGGATGGCTTACTTTCCAAGAAATGACCGATATCGTATCTATTTCCCAAGTCACCCCGGGACCGATCGCCATCAACGCCGCAACCTTCATCGGTATGCGGGTCGCCGGCGTTCCGGGAGCAGTGATCGCTACGACGGCCAGCGTCCTGCCGCAATCCATAGCTCTCATGATCCTCGGTCATTTTCTATTTCAAGGGAAACCGGTGACGTTCATGGAACGCGCGTTGCATGGGCTTCGCCCGGGAGTCACCGGACTTGTCGCCTCAGCTACACTTTCCGTATGCCTTGCGTCGATCTTCTTCTCCCTCACACCTCTTGTGATTGATCCGTTCGCACTGGTAGCCTTTATCGCAGTGCTCTTGCTCCAACGCAAAGATGTATCCATTTTCAAACTGGTCGCCATCGGCGCCTCCATAGGAATCGCAGGAGAAGCTGTCGAACAGTTCTTAATAAAATAAATAAGATCCTGTGGCCGAGTCAAGCAAAAAATGCTCTTTTGGGCTGTTTATATATCCACAAAACCCCGTAAAATCAAGCTTTATCAAGTATAGTTTTACATTCATTCTTCATATAAATGGTGTCATTGTATTAAAGAAAAATAATCAAGTTTTCTTTCTTATTTAACCCGACATTTTAAGTGTCCAAATCATTCTATGCGCAAAACTTGCTGTTTTTTAAACGTCATCAATCATACTTTGTGGAAGCTTTGAAATCCTGTTTGTTACTGCGTTTTTCTTCATAGAAAACCTCCATTGTTTATATAATAATTTCAACATGCAAGGATTAAATGTCAAAGTCAAGTGTTAATACAAGGTTGTGATATGTATAGTCAGCTCAGAACATAGCAAGGTAAAGCATTTGCAAACTCATAAATTCTGCATTCGATTCTTGATATACTTGAGAAAAGATCGTAAAACATTTAATAAACTGAGCAAGGGAGAATCTTCCTTGAAACTATTCAAACGCCTAATCCTAATCTTATTATCTTTTATCGGACTATTTATTCTGACAGTCTTGGTGGCCAAGTTATACAATTATTTATTTAGATCTCCAAGGGGACAAGACGCAGTCTACCAGCACAGGATGCTTGAGATTGGCGGCATTCCTCAGTATATACAGATTAGAGGACAAGCTCGGAACAATCCTGTCGTTCTAGTCTTACACGGTGGGCCTGCTAGTCCCATGTCTTACTATGCCTACCATTGGCAGGACAAGCTGGAAGATCAATATACTTTTGTTAATTGGGATCAAAGAGGAGCAGGACGAACTTACTATGCCAGCCCTATTGAAGACCAAGAGGTGACAACTGATAATATTCTCAAAGACCTGGATGAAATCATCGAAATTATTCGCCTGGAGACCCGGCAAGATAAGGTGATATTACTGGGTCACTCATGGGGAACCCTCGTAGGGAATCTCTATGTCAGACAACACCCTGAGAAGATTGACCGCTTAATCGCCATCGGTCAAGTTGTCAACAAAGAAGGAGAAATGATAGCTGTCCAAGAAGCCATAAGATTAGCAAACCTAGCAAATGACTTCGAAACGGTCGATGAAATCGAAACTAGACGTCAAAAAGTTGTTGACGAGGAACTGACTATTCAAAATATTCTAGCCCTCCGGCAAGCTACATCTAAGTATCTGCCCTCAGGTCGCAATATGTCTTTAGCGGAACGATTATGGATGGGCCTTGCTTCGCCTGATGCTGGCCTTGATGACTATCGATTCTTCTTCAAGATGATGACTGACCTAGAATCTGTAAGCTCCCACATGACTGATCTCGTTCAAACCATGGGCCAAGTAGACTTCCTTACAGAAAATACTTACTTCCATGTCCCTTACTATATCATTCAGGGAGAAGAGGACTGGGTAACCCCCACCCCCTATGCCCAAGCTTATGCAGAGCTAATCTCTGGGCCAGATGTCGAATTTATCCAAATTAAGCATGCCGGCCACTCCCCCTTTCTGGACAAAGTTGGAGATGATTTCCTCCAAACACTTGAGCATGTTTTGAGTAAGTAGAGAGAACTGTTCGGATTAGAAGCACAAAGACTGCTCTATCACCTAACTTAAAACTATTTAGCACCTTAAGCTTTGGTAGCACGACTGGACTAACGACTCAATCCCTAGGCACTTAAGCGTCTAAGGATAAAGAAGGCAAGACTCTTCTTTCTTTAATTCTAAGGTAGAGCCTACTGCGCAGGCATCAAATGCTTGAGATAAGGCGATTAGCGGTTTATATCCAGTATAATAGGTGCAAGCAAAATGCAGGATATTGAGGAAAACCCTTGCACTTGGAGGATCTATGAATC
>JAAZKK010000035.1 GCA_012799825.1 Clostridiaceae bacterium
GGGCTAATGTGGCGGAATGACGGGGGAAGGTTGAGGAATGACGGAGTAAAGCGGCTGATTTCCAGTTATTTAAAAATAATCGAAAAATTGACCTTCGGGGGTGAAGAGGGATAGAGCTGAACTCCTTGTCATCTTGCGTTTTGAGGTAACTTTTGGAGGAGTTTACTGCGGGTAGATTTGATTCTTTTAGTAGTCGTGAGCATTGAAAGAGGCATTAGTGATTAATTATCTAATCATTAGGAATTTCTTATATTGGCATCTTCTAGTTCTTAAGAGAATACTGTAAGTATTATTAATGCCCTTGATATGGAGGTTGAAGAGCATTCTGAAAATTCACGGCATAGCGATGAGCTCCCTCATTCTGTCCTTAGACAAACCGGACATAAAAATATGAAGCTTGTGTAATTTGATTGACATAGCTATCTTTTTCACTTGTATTCAAGGTGCGTTTATCTGGATCCAAAATAAAACAGCGACCGCATGTAATCGTGGCATGGGTTGATAAGCTTTTCCACGTGTCGTCCGAGAATAAGACTAGGATGAGTAGGCCGGCGTTGAGTCATGGAACAGCGACCGCATGTAATCGCGATATGGCTTGACAAGTATTTTCCAAGTGTCGTCCGTAAGAAGGTCGCTGTAATAATCGCAGTCGAGCACGAGTTCTGCCGTCTGAAAACGCAGCATCACTAGCCGGTTGACGTGGGAGACGTAAGGATCTTCCGGGACATCCAGCGTGACACCTTCGTGGAGTGTAAAGACATTGCTGAGCGCGTCATAAGTGCCGTAGTCGGTGATCCAGCTTTTTCCTAAAAGACAGACGAGCCCTTCCTCGTCAGAGAATATGTCGCGACCGGAAAGTAGGCGCGATTCATAAGGGACACCCATGTAGTTATAAATCGTCGGTAAAATATCCATACTGCAGCAATACTTGTCGACTTTTTCGGGCTCGATCCCTTCGTGATAGAAAAGTAACACGCTCTTGTGAACGTCAAACGTCTCATCGAGCGGATGGCCGGCAATCTCTTCGTATGTGCTGTGACGAAGCGCATAAGGATAGTGATCCGGATTCAAGACAATGAGCGTTCGATCTAGGATGTCGGCCTCTTTAAGCCGGCCAAGAAGCGTTGTCATCGCCAGTTCGACTTCATAGTTGCACGCCAAATAGGCGCGCGCTTCGTTTGAAATATCCCCGGAATATATGTCCCAGTGTCGCTCGGACATCGCATTGCCGTGCTGTGAGTAGGGCATGTGTCCGCTCACGGTCAGATAATAGACGTGAAACGGCTCTTTATCGATAAACTCGGACACCGTTTGCTCTATCATCTCGTTGTCAGATTTCGGCCAGAGCGGCTCCAGTTCTAAACCGTTCCCGATCCCTTGATACGTATAACCTAGATTCGGATGTGACACGTCACGCTCGTAGTAAGTCCACGTATGATTGTGCCACGCGTATGTATTGTATCCGAGGCGCTTAAAGAAATTTCCAGGTGCGTAGGACATGTCATTGTCGGCAGACTGCACGAGAGACCAAACGCCTTGTTTCGGAATCATTCCGCATAATCCGGCGTACTCACCGTCCAGCGTCGACACCGACCACATCGGATTGTAATAATTCGTGAATTGGATGCCCTCTTCGTACATTTTGTAGAGCGTCGGCGTTATCACGGGGTCGATGCAGTACGGAGAGAAACTTTCCGCTGAGATAAAGATCAGGTTAAACCCTTTTCCTCGCCCCGTATGATCGTTCGTATACGTCGGCCTTGTTTTAGAGAAGACCTGATCAAGATACCGCGCTTGGTCCTCCTTTGTCGCCGGTTGCAACAAACGATCGTCCACAAAAGTATATCCGTCCATCCGCTTTTCAAAATCGATAGGCCAGATGTACGGGTCTTGCGCCAGCTGCTCCACGGGATCCCTCGCGGGGTCTGTGGGCAGGGTGCTCGACGTCCCGCTGCCCGATGGCGAAGTCACATCAAACTCGGCTTCCATACGCACCAATGTATCGTCTGGAAGGACGGGCGGCGACAAGAAATGTCTCACGTCGATTTCGATCGCAGTAAGAACACCAAACTGATGCGAACCAAGAAGCAGCTCGTTGTGATGGAAAAAGTTTTGCCAAGGACTATTATATGAACGGTTGAACGCCATCGACAGAATCGAGAGAACGAAGAGCAATACGCTACACCCGAGACCGGCCAGTGCTTTTTTCCAACCGGAGATGTGTTGAAATATGTCATTTGGCCGACGTTTATATAGGTATACAAAAAATAAAATCGACGGCAAAAGAAGGAAGAAAATGATCGGAATATTTGTCGCTATTTTCAGAAGAATATCTACGATAAATTCGGCAACTTGTCCGCTGCGCTCAACGGAATAGACGATGAAGAATGTTCTGAAAAATTTGTAATATACAAGTTGTGCTGAATAAATGATTGAAATGGCCGAGATGGCGATGCTGTAAAGGACTTTCGCAACCTTTGGCGGAAAGAAACTGATAATGGCAACAATCGCGGCGGCGCGAGCGAGCGCGAAAAACGCGGCGTGGATAATGCCAATACTGAAAAGCGGGCGAAGAATCGTCAGGCGAAAAACGACCTCACAGCACATCTGCGCACCGAAAAGGATGAGCGTCAGCAATATAGCGCTCCTAATCGGTGGAGAATCGAAAGAGTCGCGAAAGCGACGCCTACGCGTTTTTGAAGAAATTTCTGCCATATTATCTTCGCGGTGTTTTACTATCGCGCCATGCTACATCGGCGGGGACTTTTACTTCGACCAACTGGACGCCATCGTCGCTCAAAACCCAGTCCTCACGGAAGGCGTCTATGGCTTTGTGCTCGGTGTCGCTGTGCCCTTTCAGGCCGAAAGATCTGAAATCGTCGATACTGGAACGGTCGTACATGATGTTCTCGACAACATACATCAGGTAAAGCGTTGCTTCTTTTTGTTGACCGGGCGAAACGGCGGATTTATATGGTTCCATCGACACACACATACCCTTGATCTTGACTTTCACAAGAATCGCGACAAAGTTATCGGCGCGGTCTTTTTCGTGATAGCCGTAATACACGCGGGTCACACCGTGCGCTTCTTCATAGTTCCACACACTCATCGGCTCACCGGCGCTCGCGTCCTCGTTCCAGTAATTCTGTTTAAGACGAAGCGCAATATCCTCCTCCAACGGCTCGTCAATGGCCTTGAAAAGCGGCATAAGATCGATGCCATCGAGGTTTCGAGGATATTCTTTAAGGCCTTTGACTTCGACCGTCTTCATTGCGGGGAATATCTTTACACCGTGTTCAGCAAACCAGGTTTCATCGATTTCACACCGGATCGTCAAGCGATCGCCGTTAGAGAGAAGCTCATTAGGCTCTGCTACGAATCGCAGCGGCGGATTCGTTGAGGTTCGCTGCTCCACCCAGTCTGCCGGAAGTCGTGTCGTATCAAACGAAATCGTGCCTTTGTCCGAAATACCGTTAAACATCAAAACGAGGTTTTCAAATGGATCAACCGTTTTGAGTTCCGAAAGTCCTTCTACCGTAAAGTTGAAGGTGGTCTCGGCAGCAATCCTCCCCACTGATGTCAACGCCCGGTTATCGGGAACCACGTGGAGTTTAACGACATCGCCGTTTGAGAGTTTGGTCGACTGACTTAAGAAATCAAACGCAAAATCATCTTTGAAATGCTGAAGTTCGCCTGAGAGTGTCAGCTCCGCTTCGCCGACGCCGTTGTAACCTGTGAACTTCAGATTTACCGATTCCTCTACCTGAATCCTCGCCGCTTCGGAAAGATCTCGAACGGTATAGAGAAACGACGTGTTTTTGAAACGGATACCAGCCGCTTTGGCGAGTGCTTCATCAAAGGACGCACGAATTTCAACGGTGTCGCCATTTCTCAGGGCGGTGGTGGTTTTGGCCGTAGCGGTGGTTTCGGCTGTAAATGAAAGCGTTGCTAGCGCCGCTTCGTACATAAAGGCGCGCTTGAGCCCCTTTTCATCACCGTCTTTCAGCACATCCATTTTCTTGCGCACCATGGCTTGGGTACGCTCTCGATTCGTCTTGACCTCAAGCGTGCCGTATCCGTTGGCGCCCGTTACTTGAATGGACGCAAGTTCACGAACATCGATGGAACGCTCGGCACAACCAAACGCCGTTATCATCAATGCCGCGATGAAAACGATCAAGGCAATGGTGATGGTAAGCTTGCGTTGCATCCTTTTTCTCCGAAAGACAATTGTTTGGAATATGTCAAGTTTTGTGTCCGTATAGTTTACATCATTTTTGCAATCTTTTCAGCGTTTTCCCAATACACGACCGTGTCAACTTGTTGTAGGTTTGGCAAGAACTACGAGAGCAGTCCACCCATACCCCCATTCGTGATGGCTTTACATAACCGATAGAGCGGAGTCCCTCTTTTGGTAGCTTTTAATGCGTCTGA
>JAAZKK010000027.1 GCA_012799825.1 Clostridiaceae bacterium
ACGATCTTCTCAAGTCGGGGAACTTGCATAACCGAAGTGTAGTTGAATTGCTTCATCAGCTCATCGACGACTTCATTTTTGTAGTGATCATAAAGTCTGCTCATGCGTCACCCTTCTTTCCTTCGTCGCTACTACCCGACTTTTTAACATTTTTGCGCACAACTGAAATGGTTTCGTTGCAGGCTTTGCAAAAACGCACTTTACGGTTATCGTCTCCAAAACGATATCCTGTCTTGGACGGACGCTTGCAATTGGGGCACACGAGCATCACATTCGATGCATCGATCGGCATTTCCTGGCGGATGATACCGCCTTGTTGCGTCCTCGAGCGCGGTTTGACGTGGCGTGTCGCTATGTTAACACCTTGTACGATGACGCGGCCTGTCTTAGGAAAACAAGCGATGATTTTGCCTGTTTTGCCGGTGTCCTTGCCCGTCAGCACATAAACTTGGTCATCCACGCGAACATGTATTTTATGCGTCATTCTATCCTCCTTGCCCATTACAGCACTTCAGGCGCAAGAGAAAGAATTTTCATATAATTCTTCTCGCGCAGCTCGCGGGCGATGGGCCCGAAAATACGCGTTCCTACCGGGTTGCCTTCGTCATTCAGAACAACGGCCGCATTTTCATCAAAACGAATCACGGAACCGTCGGCGCGCCGAACACCGTATTTTGTCCGAACGACGACCGCTTTCACAATATCGCTTTTTTTAACGGCTCCGCCCGGTGTTGCCTCTTTTACCGTACAGACGATCACGTCGCCGATATGAGCATAACGCCTGCCGGTACCGCCGAGAACCTTGATGCACATAAGACTTCTCGCGCCGGAGTTATCTGCTGATTTAAGACGAGATTGTACCTGAATCATAGATTTGTCTCTCCTTCTCTCTTAAAAGATGCCTTACTGAGCCTTCTCGACGATCTCGACAAGACGCCAGCGTTTTTCCCGGCTTAAGGGACGCGTCTCCATAATTCGGACGCGGTCGCCGACGCGGCAATCATTGTTCTCGTCGTGCACCTTCATTTTGACGGTGCGTTTCAGGTATTTTTTATAAAGCGGATGGCGGATGTGCTCCGTAATGGCCACGACAATCGTCTTGTCCATCTTGTCGCTTACGACCACGCCTGTACGCTGTTTTCTTTGATTTCGCTCGCTCATGATTATCCCCTCACTTCATTCGAAACCGCTTCAAGCTCATGCTGACGCATCACCGTTTTGACACGCGCGATATCGCGTCGCACACGCTTCAGCTCCATGGGATTGGCAAGTTGATTCGTCGCGTGCTGAAAACGCAGTTTGAACAGTTCTTCTTTTAGGGCTTGAAGTTCATTTTCAAGTTCGGTCTGGTTTTTTTCACGCAGTTCGTATGCTTTCACCATCAGACCTCCTTCTCATCCACATCGGCATCCGTATCAGCCGATTCGGCAGACGCATCCACCGTTTCCACATCGCCTTCGAGAACATCGGTATCAAGCACGACATCTTCAGGCTCATCAAAAACTTGAACTTCCGCGAATCTTTCAAACTCTTCTTGTGTAAGTTTGCGCTCGCTCTTGACAAATCGCACCTTGCACGGAAGCTTGTGAGAAGCCAGTCTTAAGGCTTCACGCGCTCTCTCTTCTGTGACGCCGGCGACCTCAAAGAGGACTCGTCCGGGTTTTACAACAGCGACCCAATATTCCGGAGAACCCTTTCCCTTGCCCATGCGTGTTTCGGCAGGTTTCTTTGAAACCGGTTTGTCGGGAAAGACTTTAATCCATACCGTTCCGCCTCGGCGGAAGTGACGGTTGATAGCGACACGGGCGGCCTCAATCTGGTTGCCTGTGATCCAACAAGGTTCTTCAGCGGCTATACCGAACTGGCCGTAAGACACCTTATTGCCGCGGAGCGCTTTGCCTTTCATGCGTCCGCGATGCTGCTTTCTGCGTTTTACGCGCCTAGGCATCAACATCGGCTCTTCCCTCCTTCAAATTGGATTTTGCCACGACATTTTTCGCCGCGAGGACTTCACCTTTGTAAATCCAAACCTTCACTCCGATTTTTCCATACGCGGTGTTGGCTTCGGCAAATCCATAGTCAATATCGGCTCTCAGCGTGTGAAGGGGAATTGTTCCCTCATGAAATTGTTCGCTGCGAGCAATTTCAGCGCCGCCGAGTCGTCCGGAGACCATTGTTTTTATCCCGCGAGCTCCGTTTTTCATAGCGCGGCTGATGGCCTGTTTCATCGCACGACGGAACCCGATACGTTCTTCTAACTGGCCGGCAATGTTTTCCGCGACAAGTTGCGCTTCGCAGTCAACGTTGCGGACTTCTTTCACGTTGATAAAGAACGTGCGACCGAATTTTTTGACAAGCTTCTTCTTCAGCGATTCAATTTCCGAACCGCCGCGACCGATAATGATACCCGGTTTCCCCGTTGTGATTGTAATCGTCGTCTTGTCATCGCCTAAGCGTTCAATCTCAATGCGAGACACACCGGCGCGTCCGGTCTCCTTTTTCACGAAGTCGCGAATACGCTTGTCCTCGACCAGGTAGCGGGCATAGTCTTTCTTATTCGCGTACCAGCGAGAGTCCCAGTCCTTGATCACGCCCACACGCAAACCGTGCGGATTAACTTTCTGACCCATTCTTTAGACCTCCTGCTCTCTTTCTTTCAGTACGACATTAATATGACAGGAACGTTTCAAAATCCACGTCGCCTGACCGCGTGCACGCGCGCGTATGCGTTTCATTGTCGGCGCTTGAGATGCCGCGCATGACGCGACATAAAGCTGATCTGCATTTAAACCGTTGTTATTCACTGCATTGGCTTCTGCCGATTTAAGAAGTTTCAAGAGCGGCTCTTTTGCTCTATGAGGTGAATAATTTAATATGGCGTACGCTTCTTCAAGCGGTTTTCCAACGATAAGCTGAATGACGTTATTCACTTTGCGCGGATTCATACGGACATATTTAACTGTCGCTTTCCCCTGATCGCGACCCATACCAAGCGCTTTACGTTCTTTTTTTGTCAGGACACGTAATTTCGCGTTACGGCGACGAGGCTTCGCATATTCTGCGAGAATCTCGTCGCGACGCTCATCCAATTCCTGTTTGCTCATGACTTTTCGAGACACAGCTATTTACCTCCTCCGGCTCATCTAAACCTGGCACGCTTTTCAGAGGATGCGTGCCCGCGGAAAAAGCGTGTCGGTGCGAACTCGCCGAGCTTATGTCCGACCATTTCTTCCGTAATGTAAACGGGAACATGCTTTCTTCCATCGTGTACCGCGATGGTATGGCCGACCATCTCCGGGAAAATGGTGGAGGCGCGCGACCACGTCTTCAGCACACGGCGTTCATTTTTATCATTCATTTCTCGGATACGCTTGATCAAGCGTTCTTCCACGAAAAAGCCTTTTTTCGAAGATCTACTCATGCTGCTCCTCCATTATCTCTTCTTGTGGCGGCGTCTAATAATCAGACGATCTGTCGGGTGATTCCTCTTACGAGTGCGGTATCCGTGGCTGGGCTTGCCCCATGGCGTCATCGGGCTGGGATGGCCGATAGGCGCTTTGCCCTCACCGCCGCCATGCGGATGATCGACCGGGTTCATCGCCGATCCGCGGACATGCGGACGACGACCCAAATGACGCTTGCGACCGGCTTTGCCGACGCTTTGAATTTCATTTTCGGGGTTACTGACTTCACCGATGACAGCGCGACAGTTTTGAAGCACCATCCGCACTTCGCCTGAAGGCATGCGCAATGTCGCGTAGCGTCCTTCCTTGGCGAGCAGTTGAGCTGAGGTTCCGGCAGCGCGCACAAGCTGTCCGCCGTGTCCGGGACTCATCTCGATATTGTGTATTTGTGTTCCGACCGGTATACGCGAAAGCGGGAGACAGTTGCCGGTTACAATGTCGGCTTCATCGCCGGAAACGACCGTATCTCCGACCTTCAATCCATTCGGCGCGATAATATAGCGCTTTTCGCCATCCACATAGTGGAGCAACGCGATAAATGCCGAGCGATTAGGGTCGTATTCAATGGACGCGACGTTCGCAGGGATATCAAATTTATCACGTTTCCAATCGATAACACGATATTTTTGACGGTTTCCGCCGCCGCGATGGCGTACAGTAATTTTCCCTTGGGCGTTGCGGCCACTGTTCTTTTTCTTCACCTTCAGAAGGCTCTTTTCCGGAGCTTTCTTGGAAAGACCGGAATAATCGGTGCCGGTCATTTGCCTTCTTGCGGGAGAAGTAGGGCGATAGCTTTTGATAGCCATAATGATCTCCTTCTATCACGCGGCGGGCTTATTGGCCAAATCCGAATTCCGCAATTTCTGTCTTATACTTCTTCGTGGCAGTCTCTGTCTTGCCGCCCTTCGTCTCATATGTCACGGGCGCGGGATCAAGATCAATCGTCACGATGGCCTTCTTCCAAGAAGCCGTCCGACCGGATGTTTTACCCATACGGCGTTTCTTACCTGCCATATTCATCGTGTTGACACGCACCACCTTCACGTCGAAAAGAGCCTCACATGCCTGAGCAATTTCCAGTTTCGTAGAGCCTTTGGCTACCACAAACGTGTATTTCCCATAGGCCGTTTCTGACATGCTCTTCTCAGTAATGATGGGTTTAAGGATGATGTCGTGCGGATGTTTCATGCGTACACCTCCTCAAGAGATTTCAAGGCCTCGCGCGTCGCGATGAGCCGATCGTATTTCAAAAGGTCATAGACCGAGATGGCGTTCACCGGCGAAGTCTTCACGCCAACGAGATTTCTTGCTGACCGCACGACACCCTGATTCACATCACGCGTTACGAGAAGCGTCGTTGAATCGGCGCCGATGCGTTTCAAGAATGCCGCCATATCGCGTGTTTTTCCGCTCTCGATATTGAGCTTATCCATCACCACCAGTTTCTCACTGCCCGCCTTTGACGAAAGCATCGAGAAAAGTGCAAGACGGCGGACATGCTTTGGGAGCTTAATAGCGTGACTGCGCGTCGTCGGTCCAAAGACGACACCGCCGCCAACGTGGTTTGGCGCGCGGGTAGATCCCTGACGGGCACGACCGGTGCCTTTCTGGCGGTAAGGTTTCCTGCCGCCGCCGCGGACGAAACCTCTTGTCTTCGTCTTACGCGTACCCTGACGCCTGTTGGCAAGCTGAGCCAGCATCACGCGGTAAACCGCATCTTCGGAGGGTTCGATCGCGAAAATAGAATCGGAAAGTTCCATCGTATCGACGACTTCGCCATCCATGTTGTACACATTAATTTGCATATCGATACCTCCTCACTTACGGTTTTTCTTGACCGTTGAACGGATCTCGAGCAAACCGCCGTTCGCGCCGGGAACCGCACCTTTGACGACGAGAAAATGGCGCTCGCCGTCAACTTGGACGACCCGAAGATTTTGAACCGTAACACGCTCATTGCCGAGCTGTCCGGGCATTTTCTTTCCTTTGCGCACTTCACCGGGCGTCGCGGACGAGCCCATAGGACCGGCTTTGCGGTGATACTTGGAACCGTGCGTCCGAGGACCGCGGCGCATGCCGTGGCGGCGAATAGCGCCCTGATAGCCTTTGCCCTTCGATGTGCCCGAGATGTCGACAGCGTCACCTGCTTCAAACATCTCGTTGACCGGGATGACCTGACCGTCTTCATATACATCGTCCGTCTTGAATTCACGAATAACGCGCATCGGACGAACGCCGATTTTATCAAACTGACCTTTATGCGGTTTGTTGGCCTTCTTTTTTTCTTCAAAAGCGACACACACCGCCTGATAACCATCGATCTCTTTCGTCTTCGTGTGCAGTACAGTGACGGGACCGCACGCGATTACCGTAACGGGAATAGCATTCCCTACGTCATCGAAGATCTGTGTCATACCGGCTTTCCGACCGAGCATGAACTTCCCCATGTCTTAACCTCCTGAGTTATTGGTTTGCATTTTCTTTCGCAAACATGACCCGTCTTATGGACGTCTACAGTTTTATCTCAATATTGACGCCTGCCGGCATTTCAAGCCGCATCAGCGACTCTACCGTCTTAGATGTCGGCGTCAGAATATCAATAAGGCGTTTATGCGTTCTGATTTCGAACTGTTCACGCGAATCTTTGTCGACGTGCGGCGAGCGAAGAATGGTGATGACTTCCTTCTCCGTAGGGAGCGGAATTGGACCGGAAACGGTCGCGCCGGATCGCTCGGCGGTGTTGACGATGCGCCGCGCACTGTCGTCAAGGATACGGCAATCAAATGCTTTCAGTCTAATTCTAATTTTCTGATTGACGGCCATTACATACTTCCTCCTGTTATAGCTGCTTTTAGAATCACTCTTGATTCGGGCGTATCAATCTTTGCCGATTGAAAACCCAGACGATCACTCTCTGTCGTAAACGCTGGGTACCCTGCTGCCCGTGGATCCTCAGCCCGAAATCGCGTTCGGGCTAGCTCCGGCGAAGTTCCCATTTCGGTTGCAGCTAACCGAAAAGCAATCTCCGCCCTCCAAGCTTTTTATCGCACAAACATATCCGCGCGAAAAGGCACGAGGTGTAGTATAGCGCAATTGGAATGTGATTGCAAATACGATTTTTCAAATCTCAACGACTGAGAATATACAATCTGCTAAATTCGACATGCAACGAATACACGTTTACATTTGAACTGGTTTGGCATTCAATTGTAAACGGGACGTCATCGTACGATTAGCGTCCCATTTACTCAAACATTTAGCTCAGTGTTTAGCAGATTCTATTATTAAGATAACTTTATGCGGATCGTATCTTTTATCGTCATCTTGTCGGACAACGTTTATTCTACACGCGGCTCGAGAATCTCCAGCGCTTTCTGAAGTTGTGTGTCTTCCTCGAGCGTCAGCAGGCTGAGAGCCTTTGTTTCCGCTTCAGGAGAGAGCGAAACTTCATAATCCGGAACAAGACCGATCTCGTTGATCGACTCGCCTTTCGGCAGGAAATACTCAAACGTCGTGATCTGAATGGCCGACTTGTCCTCAAGATCCCAAGTCAAGGTGCCGACACCCTTTCCATATGTTTGCTCGCCGACAAGAGTCGCCTTGCCGAGATCGCGAAGCACGCCTGAAAAGAGTTCGCTCGCGCTAGCGGAATACTCGTTCAACAAAATTACGTACGTCATGCTGTCGGGAACGAGTGCAGCCGTCGTTGTCGACCACTTCTCCTCGTAGTCTTCTCCGTCCTCACGACCGCGCACCGTCACCACATCCTGCGGAGGCAACAGCACATCCAACATGTTGACGCATTCGTTTGCGTACCCGCCGCCATTGTCGCGAAGATCAATCACAAGATGCTGCGCTCCTTCATCTAAGAGCTCCATGACGGCTCGTTCAAAGTTTTCAGCGGCATGAGAAGAAAACTCTGTGACTTGAACGTAACCGATGCCGTCCGCGAGCATCTTCTGGCGCACCGAAGCATTCGTAATGTGCCGCCGCACGACATCTATCGACTCTTTCTCTTGTGAGAGCGCGCGAATCAACACAAGGGTGACTGTCGTTCCCTCTTCACCGCGTACACGGATCGCAAGCTGGTTTACATCTTCAAACGTGTTGGCATCTATCCCGTCAACGCTCACGATGACATCACCGCTTTGAAGGCCGGCTTCTTCAGCGGGACTACCGGGTATGATGTCGACAAAGACATAGTCACCTTCATCTCGCTGCATGACAGTGGCGCCTATACCGACGTATTCACCGCTCATCGAATCTAAGCCTTCTTGTCGAGATTCTGGTGTCATGTAGAACGTGTAAGGACTATCCATTTGCTTAATCAGCCCGAGCATCATGGCCTCGATGAGTTCGGCGTCCGTTTTCTCCTGATAATAGTTGTCCTGAATAAGGTTATAGATGGTAGAAAGTTTATCTAGCGCCTCTTCGACGCCTTCTCCTTCCGAAAAAGTGAGTGTAAACCGGTCATCGCTCTTCTTTCCAGGATCTGTGATATCCGTACTATCCGTGCTCGTCGTTCCAGGAATACGTTGCGTTCTCAGGCTGTCGGCCTTGCGAATTCGGTCGCCGAACAGCACATACCATCCGCCTGTCGTAAGAGCAAACGTAATCGATGCCGTGAGCAAAACGGCAAAGAGTATCGTCCAAAACGGTTTGCGCGGTTTCCTGTTAGGATCGTTCGGCATGGGGTTGTAATTTTGGGGAGGATACCCTTGTCCGTTCGGCGAATCCATCGGCTTTCCCTGTGGAACCGGATGCCAATATTGAGAAGGATCGTGTTCTCGATCACTTTCTTCCGGTCGATTATTTTGATAGGGCGTATTCCGGTACGGCGCGTTCTGATACGGAACGTTTTGATGCGGGATATTTTGATGCGTCGCGTTCTGATACTGCGCATTTTGATGTGGCATATTCTGATACGGCGTGTATGAATTCTGTTGATCGTTTTGATTCTGCTCCTGATGATTCGTCATCGCAAAAGCCTCCGTTTTCCGACATAAACGCTTAGCCATTCCGACATGAACGGGATTCTAAACGTCGCAAGTATGTTTTATCATATCGCGCTAGGAATATCGATTTAACAATCATCGTATCCTACGCGCTACACAAATACGTATCTATTTGTAATAAACTTAATGATACTACAATAGGGAATACGATTTCCAAAGGCTTCTCAAAAAATAAGTAAAAAAACTAAGTAAAGAATAAGATAACGGGAACCGTTTCTTTATCGGAAATATTTCAAGCCGTCAACGGGAGATCCGTTGACGCGAACTTCAAAATGGAGATGCGGTCCGGTTGAGCGGCCGGTAGAGCCGACATAACCAATAAGCTGTCCAGCACTAACCTTCTGTCCCATATGGCAAGCAATACGGCTTAGATGGTAATAGCGTGTGACAATGCCGCCACCGTGATCGACATAAATGTAGTTTCCTGAGATGGCGCGCGAGCCGCACGCTATAACGGTTCCTGCGGCCATGGCAACGATGTACGCTCCTGTCGGAGCGCCGATATCCACGCCCTGATGCCAACTCTTGCTCCATTCACGCCATCCGAAATGAGACGTCACAAAATAGTAACCCGGCGTCGGCCAGACAAACATGCCTGTGCTTATTTTGCCCGGATTTGCCGGTTTCGGTTTCGGTTTCGGCTTATTAGCTTTCTTTGCCGCCTCTTCACGAGCTTTTCGCTCACGCTCCTCTTTCTCGCGTTTTTCTCGTTCGAGTTTCTGCTGAGCGTCCAGCTTTGCCTGGGCGGCGCCGACGTCGATTTTGAGCTGTTCCTGTTTCTGACGATAAATGGTCAGTTGAGATTGAACTTCGGCAAGCGAATTCTCCGTCATGGCGGTCTGATTTTTAATTTCGGAAAGAACGCGGTCAGCTTCCTCGAGAAGCTCGATGGAAGCTTGATACTTTTCTTCGGAATCAGCTTGGGTCACTTCTGCGAGCGCCCTTGCTGCGTTCAGCTCATCGAGCGCCTCCTCGTCCGCGTCCGTCACCATTTTCATAAAACGAAGCGTCGAGAAAACGCCTTCAATATCGTTGGCCGAAAACAGAATTTCAAGAAGCGACTTCTGTTTCCAGTCGAACATCAAGGCAATACGCTCGCCGTATTCATGCTCTTTGTTTTCTAAGTTTTCATAGGCTTGGATACACGCTAGACGATCTTCCTCAAGAGTCATCAGAGCAAACTGCTTCTGCTCGAGAGCTTCATCGACCAATTCGCGCTGCTGCTCTGATCTCGTCTGAAGAAACGCAAGATCGCCGGTGAGCTGTTGCTCTTTCGCAGCGATTGCGGCGCGGTCATTCTCGACTTGCTTCAAACTGCTTTGAATCGTCTCAAGATTCTTTTTCAAAGCAGCAACTTCATTTGAGTCGGCGTGTACCGAGGGTTGCTGGAGGTTAAATGCGAACAGTGTAAGCGCTAGAACAACAACCATCAACACGGCGACAAGCCGTGTTGACTTCATGTTTACACGCTTTAACCGGCGCATAAGTCCTCTCCTATATCCATATCGTACGACGTGACCGCCGACAGTATTTCGAATAATCTACCCTGTTATATTAGCACGTTAAGACGGATCAAACAAAAAAGAGAAATCACAATTGTATGACAAATACATATTACAAGCGCTCACAGCGTCTTTATTTCACACGCGATGTGCCCCACACACGCACTTGCACCGGCGCAAAAGGTATCCAACCAAACAGGTTTGCGATAAGTGCCCCTCACACGCGAGCACTTGCAGTCGAGATAAGTGCGGGCAACATGGATGCCATGGCGTCCCTCACACACGCGCGTATTTTCGGACGGAAAGGGCGCTGATGAGGACACAGAGCAAGATGCCTGTGACGATATTGATGACAAAAATGATACCAGTCATCTGACTTGCGGGTATAAAGGAGAATGCGGACGACGCAATGATCGACGATTTGCCGAACCGCTCAACGATGTAGTTATAAAGAAGCGCCACGGCAAAACTTGCCAGGAGAGCGCCGATGAAACCGATCGCGGCACCTTCAACGATGTAGGGCACGCGAATATAAGTGTTCGTCGCGCCTACGTACTTCATGATGTTGATTTCTCGACTGCGCGAGAGCACCGATACGCGCACTGTATTCATCATGACGAGGGTGACGATCACAGCCAAAATGATGGTTGCGATAATGCTAATGCGAGCGGTCCACCGCTCAATTTTCTTGAGCGTAGTCATGACCTGTGTTTCCATCAATACTTCACGGACACCGGGAAGCCGCTCAAGCTCTGTTTTGAATGATTCCGCATAGTCAGGATCGTTGAGGCGAATATTAAAGGTATAAGGAATATAGGCGTTGTAATCAAAGTCATCCCATAGATCCTCTTTTCCCATCCTCTCGACGAAGTACGCGTAATTCTCTTCTGGCGTAAGCATCTTGTATTCTTGCACTTTT
Organism: Clostridiaceae bacterium; assembly: GCA_012799825.1. Taxonomy (GTDB): domain Bacteria; phylum Bacillota; class Clostridia; order Saccharofermentanales; family DTU023; genus UBA4923. The sequence goes on from JAAZKK010000027.1 coordinate 10,901, forward strand.
TCGTTGGTATCAATAAAGTATCGCGCCTCGTCGAGCTCATCATCGGAGACGCCGATTTTCAATGACACTTCGATCGGCGGCTGTTTTGCCGCAATTTTCGAAAAATTACGCGCGTTGAGCGATACCGCGACAAAAGCGCTCATCAAAAAGAGCATAAAAGCAAGTGTTGAAACGGCAGCAAGTACCAACATCGGATGCCGTCCAAGCCCTGAAAATCCGGCTTTAAGCGCGTATCGCCATTCAGATTTTTTCATTGGGCACCCGCATCTTTCTCGTCGTCCGGGACTTCATCCTTGCTGGCATCGGATGCATAGGCATCCTGCAGATGTTTAAGACGCTCGTCAAGCGACATACGATCACGGCGTCGAGCCGAGCGTTGACGCAAAATATCCATCAGGTCATCGTCACGTGCCATCTCGGACAAACGGTTGTCCGGACTCGTCTCCACGCTCTCCTTTTCCACATTGCTTTGGCACTCAATGTCCTTGTCCTCATCAGATTCGGCAATAGAGGCGGACTCCTTCTTTGGAGTATCACGCCGTGCGCGAAGTTTCGGCGGGCGACTCTTTTCTTTCTTGTCCGACTCGGGTGACTCTCTTTCAATTGAACTGAAGACACCAAGATCGCGTTCTTTTCCTTTTGACTTCTTACTTTTCGCTTCCGCCTCATCTTCCAATCGCAACTGGAGCAGCGCAGCCTCGCCTTCAGAAATCAGTGCGTCTCTCTCCGCTTTGCGTTTAGCGCTCTCTTCGTCACCGTTCAGCACAGAAATCTCGCGTTCAACAAAAGGAACCCATGCCGAGGGAGATTCACTTGAGGGAAAATATTGGCCGCACGATTCGTCACGTATGAGTTCGCCTTGTTGCAATTCGATCACGCGTTTTCGCATCTTGTTGATGAGCACACGGTCGTGTGAGCACGTAAGGACCGTCGTCCCGTTGCTGCGGTTTATGCGTTCGAGAAGCGCCATGATCGATTCACCGTTCAGCGGATCGAGATCGCCCGTCGGTTCATCGGCGATAATAATTTTTGGACGGTTGACGATGGCGCGCGCGATACAGACACGTTGCGCTTCTCCCCCGGACAATTCGGTCGGATACTCATCGATTTTATTGCGAAGCCCGACGACCGACAACGCGAGGGGCACACGTTGTTTTATTTTTTTGGGAGGCTCGCCGATGATCTCCATCGCAAACGCTACGTTTTCACCGACGGTCATCGTATCAATTAAACGGAAATCTTGGAAAATAAGCCCCATTTGACGGCGAAGATATGGAACATAACGTTCTTTCATTTGAGTGATGTTGTAATGATCAATCAGCACTTGTCCGGATGAGGGATGCTCCTCACAGGTGAGAAGTTTAAAGATCGTAGATTTTCCGGCACCGCTTTCTCCCACGAGAAAAACAAACTCTCCCTCTTCAATGGAAAACGAGACATTCCGGAGGGCGCATGTTCCTGTAGGATAGACTTTGTTTACTTTTCTGAATTCAATAATCGGCATCGTTATCAAGACACAGATCTGCCGAGCGCCATGAAACGCGGTCGCCCTCCGCAAGGCATCATTTAGACAACTTCGGTGGCGATGTACCGTTGCTTCACATGACGCGACTAAGACCGCCGGCGCCTTCGGCGCATTCTTTCAAGATTGAACGTAACAAAGTTCGACGGCGGCTTTAGGCGGCTCATCAGCTTTTCTTATTATTTTCTACATATGTCAGGTACTTGCGCACCATCTCCGCCAGTTTAAACAGCACGGCGTCTTCAAAATTGCGCAAATCAAGACCGGTAATTTTCTCCACTTTGTCCAAACGGTAAACGAGCGTGTTGCGGTGTACAAAGAGCTGGCGCGACGTCTCACTTCCGTTCAGGCTGTTTTCAAAGAATTTCTGAATCGTGAGCAACGTTTCAGGTTCAAGCTCCTCATATTTACCGGGTTCGAATACTTCATTCAGGAACAATTCACAGAGTGTAATCGGAAGCTGGTAGATGAGCCTGCCTAAGCCGAGACGGTCATAACGTCTGATTTTCTCGCCTTGCGGGTCATCGCTGAAAATGTCGCCGACCGTCAGAGCAAGCGAAGCGTCACGATACGCCTTCGCAATGTTCTGAAGCGATGGTGACGGCATGCTTACGCCGATTTTGACGTCGGCCATCGCCTCTTCTTTGATCGCCTCAATGAGTTCTTGCATGAATTGGTCGAGCTCATCATCCTGGCTCTCCGGCACTTCCATCATGATTACAATGCTGCCTTCGTCGATTGGCAGTACAAAATCATCCGGACGATCAGCAAAACGCTGCTCAATCGTCTCAAGACATGCTTTGTGCTCTTCGTGTTTCATGCTCACTACAAGGACAATGCGCCGCACCGAGTATTTCACACGGAACTCGCGAGCTTTGAGCGGAATGTCGCCGGGGAGCTCGTTTTCCAAGAGCACATTTTTCAAGAAAGCCTTGCGCTCTTTCGCGCCGCGCACAGCAAAACCCTCAACACACCTTAAGGTGGACTCTAGCCAATTCACGAGCAATCCCGCGTACGCTTCCGAAACGCTATCTGTCCCGGAAACGAAGCAAATCATGCGCTCGCCGTTGAGACGCGTCATTGTGCGGTACGTGCGCCCGCTCGCAAACGACTGTTCATCTCCGGAGGCCAACAGCGCGCGAACGGCCGGATCTTGCGTATCAGTCAACGCGTGATCCGTAGAAGCCACAATGCGACCGTCTTCTCCAATGATGCCGACGGTACGGTCTAAGAAATGATTCATCTCATCCAGTTTTTGTTGCAAATCTATCATGTTCCATTCCTATCTATTCGCAAACTCCTACGTGCGACATGATCATCTTCGAAGTTGTCATATTAACAAGAACACATGTCCTTGTTAAGCACACCTAAAGATGTTGCTTTCATTAACCAACTGAACCGCCTAGATAGCAGCAGCTATATGGAATGCGTTCCTGTGCGACGAGACTGAAACAGCAGGTGCCACCTTCTTGGCATATCTTTACCATTATACGCGATCACAGCCATTATACTTGATCAGAACAATCCTGTAATGCGTCCGTCTTCCGTCACATCGATTTTTTCAGCCGATGGCACCGTCGGAAGCCCCGGCATCGTCATGACATTTCCGGTCAAGGCCACAACAAACCCGGCACCCGCAGACACTTTGAGATTGCGTACCGCGATGTTGAACCCTTTCGGCACGCCGATCAGTGCCGCGTCATCGGAAAAAGAATATTGTGTCTTAGCGATGCAAACCGGCAATTTCCCGAATCCGAGTTTTTCTAATGTTGCCAGCTCCTTGCGAGCACCTGGCGTGAAATCAACGCCGTCCGCGTGATATATGCGTTTTGCCACGGCCTCAATTTTTTCTTTGAGGGAACACTCGAGGTCATACGTGAAGCCGAGCGGTTCTTTGTTCTCCCGATCGGTCACGCGGACAACTTCTTCAGCCAATTCGATGCCACCTGCTCCGCCTTTGGCCCACACCTCAGAGAGCACCGCCGTGACGCCTTCGCGACGGCAAAGATCCTGAACGAGATCCAGTTCCGCTTCCGTATCGTCCGGAAAGCGATTGATCGCAACCACCGCCGACAAACGGAAAACGTCCCTTACATTGCGGACGTGCTGGAGCAAGTTTTCGGCACCCTCGTAAAGAGCATCGATATTTTCAGACGAGAGATCTTTCTTGGGAACGCCGCCGTGCATTTTCAACGCGCGAACCGTCGCCACAATGACAACAGCGTCCGGTTTAAGGCCGGCCGTCCGACATTTGATGTCAACAAATTTCTCCGCGCCGAGGTCGGCGCCGAAACCGGCTTCCGTGACAAGATAATCGCCGCAATGTAAACCCATACGGGTCGCGATCACGCTATTGCATCCGTGCGCGATGTTCGCGAACGGCCCGCCGTGGACAAAGGCAGGCGTGCCTTCGATCGTTTGCACTAAATTCGGCTTCAGAGCGTCTTTAAGAAGTGCCGCCATGGCTCCGTTCGCGCGCAAATCGGAGGCCGTCACCGGATCGCCGTCATATGTATAACCGACGACCATGCGTCCAAGGCGCGCTTTCAGATCCATAAGCGATCCGGCCAAACAGAAGGCCGCCATCACTTCCGAAGCCACCGTAATCTCAAAGCCGTCCTCGCGCGGCGTACCGTTCGCCTTGCCCCCCAAGCCGTTCACTATAAATCGGAGCTGGCGATCGTTCATGTCAAGCGCGCGCTTCCAGGTGACTCGGGTTGGATCGATGCCAAGCTTATTGCCTTTTTGAATATGGTTATCAAGCATCGCCGCCAAAAGATTGTTTGCGGTTCCGATTGCGTGAATATCTCCTGTGAAATGCAAGTTGAGATCTTCCATGGGAACGACTTGCGCGTAACCGCCGCCGGCCGCGCCGCCCTTAATGCCGAAAACAGGGCCGAGAGAAGGCTCTCTCAATGCGAGCGTACTTTTTTTGCCGATAAGCCGGAGCGCGTCAGCAAGTCCGATGGATGTCGTTGTTTTCCCTTCACCTGCCGGTGTCGGCGTGATGGCCGTCACAAGGATAAGCTTCCCTGCCGTTTCGCTCTTCTCTTTCAAAACATCGAGCGAAACCTTTGCTTTGTAGCGGCCGTAATGATCAAGCGCTTCAACTGGAATGCTTGCTTTTTCGGCAATTTGCTCAATGGGTTCAAGAACGGCTTCCTGCGCAATTTCCAGATCTGTTTTCATAGATCATCCTTTCCATTTCATGATGAGGCATCTCTTCACTCGATCGGCCTCCTTTGTTCAACTGCATATCTTTCAAAACCTTTTTTATTCGTCCTCACAGTCTTCATAAAGACCACAAGACAGACGGCGTAAATCATGGAACCAGATCACTCGGCCATCTACATGAATGAGTCCGTCTTTCTCCATGCTGATCAGTTCGCGTGAGAAGGAGGGACGCGGCATGGCGAGCAGCTTTGAGATCACCTCTTTTGATACAGGAAGCTCAATAGAGAGCGTTGTCGGCGCTGTAAGCGCATCGCGAAACGTCTTTCCTTGCTCGTGAAGATCTTCTTCAAGCTGTTGCAAAAGATAGCAGGAAATTTTGTATCGAAGTGTTTTTTGAGAAAGAAGATGAATCCTTTGATCTTGTTCGCGCACCCGGTCAGACAGAATCGCAAGATAGTTTGATAAAAGTCGCGGGCTCTTTGCGATCATCGATAGCAAATCCTCGCGATACACCATGATCCATTTCACGTGCGTGAGAGCTTCAAGTGAATAGGGGTACCGTTTATGGGAAGAGAAAATCAGATCTTCACCGAAGACGGAGTCGGGTCCCAAAAGATTAAGGGTAGTGTATTCTCCCGACGCTGTATATTTTTGACGCGCGACCTGCCCTTCCAGAATAATCCCGACACCCTTGCATCTCTCGCCTTCAGCGATGATCAATTCGCTTTTCCATGAAGTGCGAATGGTTGAGCTCTCGCAGTAAGCGTGATAGGTGTCGTGGTCAAGTCCTTTGAATAGCGGCAGTTGCCCTAAGACTTCACATACTTTTTTCATACAATTGAATCTTCCTAAAGCTTTATGAAAGCAGTTAAAACTGCTACAGGTACAGAATAACAAATATTTTTGAAGTTGTCCTCACTCTAATACGCAAACCGATAATACCTGCAAATAGCATCCATAACGGCATAAGCTAGTTGATGATCATGATTTTGGCGGCAGGTTTGATCCGGCAACACCCATAACGGCATAGGCGCGTCGATGATCATGGTTTTGTCGATAGGATTGATCAGGTAGTGCCTATAACAGTATAGGCAAGTCGCTTCGAATTATCTCTATTGGAAAAAATCGACGTCTTTTAAGCGAAAGGTATTAACAAGAAAAACGCTGCGCCGACATTGCGTTTTTTCGGCACAGCGTTCCTATCAAAGCCCGAATGGGTATAGCAACATGTGTATTAGATAATAACAGTAAACCTAATTCCAATTGATCCTAATTCTTTTCGAAACCGCGCGGGTTATGGGCTTTCCAATGTTCATTCCTCCCACAGCTCATCTGCTACAGGAGCCCAATTTACGGAGGCCTTTTTACACTTGCCGCAGAGCTCATGTACATCCTCCGGATGCTTTAGATCTGTAGACTTAGCACCCGAAGCATCCACCATGCGCGCAAGCGCGCCGTAATTGTCAAGAAGAGGACAAGGACGGAGCATATTGTCGTTAAAGGGCTGTCCTTTCTGGTATTCCTTGAAAAGCGGTCGCTGAAGAGCTTCCAACAATGTCGTGTCGCGGATATTTGAATCGGAATAGTGAATAAAAGCGCATGGCTCGATGTCGCCATTCGCATTGATATGCAGGTATTTGCGTCCGCCGGCGATGCACCCGTTGACGAACTCGCCATCATTCCAGAAATCCATCGTGAAAAGCGGTTTTGTTTTCCGGAATTCACGGATCTGATGATACATGAATTCACGCTGTTCCGGTGTCACCATGAGTTCCGGCGAAGCATTGACACCGACAGGAATATATGTGAAAAACCATGCAAATTTAGCGCCTTTATCAATGATCCAATCAAAATATTCTTCGCTGCCGACAACTTCCGTGTTATCACGGGTATAACAGCAAGAAACGCCAAACGCGAGCTTGTGCTCACGCATGCGATCCATTCCTTCGGAAAGTTTTCTGAACGTACCTTCGCCGCGTCTCTCGTCCGTCTCCTTCTCAAATCCTTCGACACTGACAGCAGGAACAAAATTGCCGACACGCAGCATCTCTTTGCAAAATGCGTCATCGATTAGTGTGCCATTCGTGAACGCCGTAAAAACACAGTCCTGATGGCGTTCGCACAATGTTATGATGTCGTCCTTGCGAACGGTCGGCTCACCGCCGGAATAAAGGTAAAAGAACACCCCCAACTTCTTGCCTTGCCGGATGATGTCATCTAGCGTCTCAAGCGACATATTCATTTTGTTGCCGTAGTCGGCCGCCCAACAGCCGATACAGCTCAAATTACATGCAGATGTCGGATCCATAAGAATCGCCCAAGGAACATTGCATCCGTACTGTTCACGCACGACTTCCGAGCGATCATTGGCCAAAACATTCGCATTAATCACAAAATTGACCATCAGTTTTTTGCGCTGATCGTCATCGATATCTGTCCAAGCCGACTTTGCTAACTGATACCAGTTTGATTTTTCATCCATCGCCGTTTTGACCTGATTCAGCTGATTCTTGATGGAACCCTTGCGATCGAATTTTTGAAGAAGCTCGACGATACGGGGAATATTGCGATCCGGATCAGAGTCGAGCATCGTAATGAGAGGTTTTATCACTGAAGTTTTCACTCTTTCACTAAATGTATAATCTGACATAGTTTGCCTCCTTATCTCGTCGTTTTAAGATTGATCTATTGCATTAAGTCAATTGCGTTAAGTCATTCGATTACAAAGACGCTCTCACATTCGGTCTTCATGTAACCAACTCAGCATTTTATAAAAACCCAGCTTATCTAAATGATACTTTTAAAAAAACGCGAAAGCGCCCTGAATCTGGACAAAATAAAGATAATGTGTAATTAAAAGAGATGTTCAGTTAATAATAGATCTCAATTAGAACGTCGTTAAACTCGCGCTTGAACTAGCCTTGCAATTTTTTTAGATGTTCAACTTTGCCCGGCACGGTATCTTGTAAAAGGATGTGAGAAATATTAAATGCATTTTTATAAATCAGTGCCACAAACTGATCCGGTTTGATGTATGGCCAGTCGGTCAACCAGCGGGTAATGAAATTTATAAATCCGTCCACGATACCCTCGGAACATTCCTGAATGTATTCACCACATACGCGTTCCATATTGTAACGGTCAATAAGCAACGGCGTCATGAGCCGACTTAGATACTCGGAAAAACTGTTCTGCCCCTTATTCTGAAGCGCGTGACTGTAAAACAGGCGGTTTTCATAAAGATATTCGCACAAAGCGCGTTGATAGTCGATTGTGCGCTCGATTTTGTCAAAGTCAATTTTTAAGAGAAATTCCGTATCAAAGATCCATTGAACGAGATCATATTTATCACGAAAATATAAATAAAAACTCTTACGGCTGAGACCGCAGCGCGATGTGACGTCGGAGATGCGAATATCATCTAGCGGGCGCTCACTTAAAAGCGCTTTCATCGCGTCGGACAAAGCGGTTTTCGTGGGATTGCTATCTTGAACTTTTTCCGCCATGCTCTCTAGTTACATCTTAGTTGTTAGACAACGAACTTTTTATGCACGATACTTGTCCTTTAAAGGCTGTATCGGACCAAACGACGATACGATACGCCTTTTATCGTTTTTATCTTTTTTATCCGCTTGACAAAAGATTATAGCATATGCGTGCGGCACCGAGATATTTTACAATGTACCGTCACCTGTGCTAGGATAGCTTTAAATGTCACGGGGAGCCGCAAGGCTGAGAGGGATTTTGTCCGACCCGCACACCTGATCTGGATCATGCCAGCGGAGGGATGTACATTGCTTTTTTGCATCCCTCCCATATGGAGGGTTTTTTAATGGCTACGTTTGAGCGCGCTGTCATCTTTGCAAATGGAGATATCATTGCGGATTATCCGCTTGAGCTTTCGGAGAAAGACTTTTTGATCGCGGCTGACGGCGGTGCCGCCCATATTCTGAGGCGTGGGCTCACACCGCATCTGCTCATGGGCGATCTTGATTCCATTTCCCGTTCCGATTTAGCGTTTTGCGAGGCTGAAAACGTTGAAATTCTGTCATTTCCAAAAGATAAAGACGAAACCGATCTCGAGCTTGCACTAAAGGAAGCGCTCGATCGCGGTTTTCAGGAAATCGTGTTGACGGCAGTGTTTGGCGATTTGCCGGATCACACCCTAGGGAACTTGGCACTGTTGGGCATGCCGGAAATAGGCAGTGCGCGCCTTTTTATCTCCGACGGAGGACGCCATGTTTTTTATGTAAAAGATGAGATCACGCTTGACGCGCAGGTCGGTGACCGCGTTTCGTTGCTCCCGTGGAACGGGATCGCCGCGGGCATCCGCACCGAAGGATTGCGCTACGCCTTGCAAAACGAGACACTCTATCCTTGGAAAAGCCGCGGCATCAGCAACGTCGTGGAGCGATCTCCTTTTCGAGTATTACTTGACGAAGGTGCACTCATGCTCTTTCACTTCACGAAGCCTTCTGCTTATGGCATTGATCACTACGATTGAAACGAAAACGACTGAACGCTCAACGCTTTTTTATGACGCTTTGCCAGAGGATAACAATGACAATACTCAACCCTATGACAAAGCACATCTGCAATCATTCACAGAATCTTCAGCTCATGTCATAGAGAGCCACGATGGTGAAGCATACGCTGATAAGACTCGTAGCAACCGGACGTATTCCGGTTATAGAAACAGAGGAAAATGATGAAATTAAAAAAGCAGAACGTCCGGATCATCCTCGTACTTAGCCTGTTGCTTGTCTTGTTGACAGCATGTGGTCCAAAGGCGGCGCCCGATCGCGGACAAGAATCGGATGACTTACGTCATCAAAGTCGCGGTTCTTGTATCGAAGGCCATGCCGGACTGCCCACGAAAACAGACGCTAAGCCGCAAAGACTCACCGTCATGACACACGATAGTTTCTCGGTGTCAAAAGACCTCATCACCGCCTTTGAGACGGCCTTCAACGCCGACGTCATGTTCATAAAAGGCGGCGATGCCGGCTCGGCGCTCAATCGGCTGATCCTGACATCGGCAAGCAGCAACCGGCCGGAAGCAGACGTATTCTACGGAATTGACAACACGTTCCTTTCACGGGCACTCGACCACCGGCTATTCGAGTCATATCGACCGACTGCTTTTGGAAAGATCCCGGCGACATTCAATCAGGATCCCGATTTCAACGTGGTGCCCGTCAACTACGCCGACGTCTGCATTAATTACGACAGAATGTGGTTTGAAGAACACGACATCCCTTTGCCCCAAACGCTGCAAGATCTGACAAATCCGATTTATAAAGGTCTTCTCGTCGTAGAAAATCCGGCGACCAGTTCCCCCGGCCTCTGCTTTCTCCTAGCTACCATTGCCGAACTTCAGGAAGACACCGCGCGCGATTTCTGGATCGCATTGAAAGAAAACGGCGTTGTGATTGCCTCAGACTGGGAGACAGCGTACTACACGCATTTTTCGGGATCATCCGGCAAAGGCGCCTGCCCGATGGTCGTCTCCTACGCGACAAGTCCCGCCGCCGAGCAGATTTACGCTGAAACGGAACAAGATGAAAGTCCCACCGCGTCGCTTCTTATACCCGGCACAATCTGGCGTCAGATCGAGTACGCCGGCATTTTGAAGAATACGCCAAATCGCGCGCTTGCAGAGACATTTATCGATTTTCTCCTAAGCAAAGCGTTCCAAGAGGAAGTCCCTTTGCATATGTTCGTTTATCCGGTTCTTCCCGACGCGGCGCTGCCTCCAGAATTTGCACTGTTAACACAGACACACGACGCTTTTCACACGATGGATCCTTTAGAAATTGCTGAGAATCGCGACCGCTGGGTCAATGATTGGACAGAATGGATGTTTGACTAAATGACCGGCTCAAGGGGTTCAAGGTTCAAGATCTTCTTGTTGTGGCTGATACCGGTCGCGTTTATGCTCCTCTTTTTTGGCAGACCCCTTTTGTCCATTTTCAGGCTCGTCTTTTCCTCACGTTTCAGCCAAGGATGGACTTTTTTCAGCTGGGAACAGCTTACGCGACCGCTTCTTTTCTCCTTTCAACAGGCGCTTCTCTCTACAGCGTTGACGCTATTGATCGGGCTTCCCGCGGCATTTTTATTCGCGCGCTTTGATTTTCCCGCAAGAAAGACGCTGCGCGCGTTCAGCCTCATTCCCTTCATTCTGCCGACGGTCGTAGTCGCTGCCGCATTCAATACGCTTATCGGGCCTCGTGGATGGATCAACCTTCTTCTAATGGACCTTTTCAATCTTTCCGAACCGCCATTATCGATCCTCAATAAGCTCCCCGCCATTTTGCTGGCACACGTTTTTTACAACACGTCCATCGTGATCCGAATCGCAGGTCAAAGCATGGAGCGCCTTAACCCCAATATGATCGAAGCGGCGTACGTGCTTCAGGCGACTCCTTTTCATGCTTGGCGAACCGTTGCGCTGCCGCTGCTCTTGCCGTCCATTGGCGGAGCGGCGATGCTGGCCTTTCTTTTCAACTTTACTAGTTTCGGCGTCGTGCTGATGTTGGGCGGACCGGGCTACGCCACGCTGGAAGTGGCCATATACACACAAGTTTTTGACCGTTTCAACCTTCCGATGGCGGGCGTTCTGGCAATCGTCCAACTCATCGTCACGTGGCTTGTCGCAATCGTTCAAAATCGTGTCAGTCGTACTCTTTTCGGAAATGCCATGGTCACGCAAAGAAACGCCGTTCGTCGCCATCCAAGTGGGCGCAAAGAGAAAATATTCGTGATCGCGATGTGCGTCTTGCTCATCTTGCTCTTTATCGTCCCTTTGCTCAGCTTAGTTCTGCGATCGTTCGTCTCGCTCGACGCGTCCGGTGGAGAAGTCGGCGGCGTTAAGACCGCCTTCACATTTCGTTATTACACCGAACTCTTTCGAAACCGTCATGACTCGATCTTCTACGCCGACCCGATTTCAGTCATTCGACATTCACTCGTCTATTCGTTCATCGCAACGATCATCGCGACAGGCGTTGGGCTGTTGGCATCCTATGCGATCGCAGGCAGCGGAAAACGCTTCTCGCGCGTCATGGAATCGTTCTTAATGTTGCCTTTGGGCGCAGGTTCAGTCATCCTCGGTTTGGGTTTTCTATTGACCTATAAACATGCGCCTTGGACAAGCGGCCGATTTCCTGTCATTCTGCCGATTGCGCACGCATTGATTGCCCTGCCGTTTGTCGTGCGCACCTTGTTGCCGGCTATAAGGGGGATCCCGCGGAATTTACGTGAGGTCGCCGCCGTCATGGGGGCTAGCCCGTGGCGCATCCGTCGCGAGGTCGATTTTCCTCTTTTAACGCGCGCATTGCTGGTAAGTCTTACGTTTTCCTTTACGATCTCACTTGGAGAATTCGGCGCGTCCGGATTTCTTGCCAACGCATACACGGCGACCATGCCCGTCGCGATTTTCCGCTACATGTCACAACCCGGCGCGTTGAATTATGGACAGGGGCTTGCCATGTCGACGTTACTCATGATTACGAGCGTTGCCGGCAGTTTTTTTATAGAACATATGAGACTTCCTAGAAAAACAGGAGCTCACACTTCAGAGATGTGTCTGATAGGAGAATAGGTCGCTCTAAGGAGGCCGCAATCGATGCTGCGTATACTTGATATTTGGAAAACATATGAAGGCAAACCGCTACTCACCGGCGTTTCTTTCAACGTCCAAGAAGGTAAGATCGTTTGTCTTTTGGGATCTTCAGGAAGCGGTAAAAGTACGCTTTTACGCATCATTGCCGGATTAGAGAAAGCAGATGCGGGACACGTATATTGGGGAAACGACGACGTGACCGATATCCCTGCCCATAAACGCAGGTTCGGTCTTATGTTCCAAGATTATGCGCTTTTCCCTCACCTAACGGTCGCGGAAAACATTGCTTTCGGTCTTCGCATGGCAAAACATGACAAATCCGACATAAGACGTCAAGTCAAAAACGCGCTGGAAAGCATTCGCATGCAGGATTTTGCCGATCGTTCTGTGACCGAACTTTCAGGAGGCGAACAGCAACGCGTCGCGCTGGCGCGCGCGCTCATCACAAACCCGCGCCTGCTCATGCTCGATGAGCCGATGAGTGCGCTTGATCATGACCTTCGCGCCTCCCTAATCCGTGATCTCCGCACTCGCCTTAGCGACAGCAGAAAACCTGTTATCTATGTAACGCACAACCGTCAGGAAGCATTTGAGCTCGCCGACCGAGTCCTTCTCCTTCAGGACGGCAAAATCATTCACGATGCCGGTCGACCTATATCCGAGCTTAATTCAAGTTTCGAGAAGACGTAAAAAAGCGTCCCTCAAAACGATGAAATAGGTGCTGATTTCTGTACTTCGGCATGTTTCGACGCGTGTCCTTTGTCAAGTACTCGGGAACAAAAAAGTCCCAAAACGCCTGGTATGACGGCGTTTCAGCGTAAAATTTTGGCCAGAGTGTCCAAAAACTCGCGATAGAGGTCTCATTTTGGTCTTATTTCCAGCTCGGAATCAACTTTATTTCTCGCTCAGCGTAG
>JAAZKK010000072.1 GCA_012799825.1 Clostridiaceae bacterium
AGGAATTGCCTCACGGCACCTTTTCCCTGATTCATCATGCGGAAATATTGAATAATCTTTGTCGCCAGCACCGTCTCTGTAAGATCCTGACCGAACAGACGCTGATTGGACAAGATTTTTGTAAGTGCGATCTCAATGGCATTCTTATCATCTTCGCCAAAGGTAATCTCGGACATCGTGTCTCTTAAATGATCTAACATGGGGTCGGGTGAAAGCACCATTTCTTCTCCTCGATCGTCCACACCGAGCAAGTAACGCAGCCAACCGGCTATAACGGCAGGAATATATACCAACTGATCGAGCAAAGTTTCATCTTTTTCGCGATAACGAAGAATATTGTTGCCGAAGCGCACAGAGATTTTTTGGGATGTATCGGTTGCGATCCTCTGAGGTGTATCCGGCAAAAAGGGATTGGGAAAACGCTCAACGATCACCGTATCTAGAAATGCCTTCGGATCGATGATTTCCGGATCGACGACGACCGGAAGACCCTCCTTGTAAGAGAGTCCTGAAATCAGATTGAGAAGATCAGGATCTTTCATCTCTTCATTGATCTTTTCATAAGATAACAGGCAACCATATACGGCGAGAGCCGTATGCAACGGGTTCAGACAGGTCGATACCTTCATCGTCTCGGCCTTTTCCACGATGTCTCGGCTCGTAAAAATCACACCGCGCTTATCCCATTTCGGACGACCGTTCGTAAAGTTATCTTCAATGACAAGATATTCAGCTTCTTCGGCGTTGGCAAAAGTGAAAGGAGCGACACCATGCTCCGGCGTTCCGTAAAAACTCAGATCTTCCAGCATCTTCGAGACACCGGGATCAGGCGCGGGTGTTATTTTGTCAATCATGGACCACGGGAAACTGATTTGCGTATCATCTTCCAGATATGACATGAATGAAGACTTCATAAAACCGCCTTCTATCCAAGACTTCGCATACGCCTTAACAGCCGATCCGAGGACCGAACCGTTGTGCGATAAATTATCCATGCTTAAAAGTGTAAGAGGTCGCTGGCCGGTAAGATAACGCTCATAAAGCAGAAGACAGGTGATGCCCATGAGATGCTTACACTCATACGGATCCCGGCTCATTTCCTCCTGTACGCTCTTAGTGAAAGCGTCGCTCGAATCGTAAATTGAATAGCCCTTCTCTGTGATCGTGTAAGAGACAAGCTGAAAATGCGGATCCTTGAAAATACTAGACATCCGTTTCCAGTCGGGATCAGACGGAATGGCGGAAAGAACCTCACTCACACAACCTACAACACGAAGATCGAGTTGCGCATCTGATCGAAGCCCCACCGCGAGCGTCAGGTTGTCGACAGCGGCAAATTGAGCTTTGATGCCGTCGATATCAATGCTGGTGGCAACACTTACACCGCAATCGGTCATTCCGCAATCGAGAAGTTCATCTTGAATCCTAGCGGGGAACATTTTAAAAATATTTCCCGCACCGAAATGAAGCCAGCGAGGTGAATCCAACGAATCGTCACGCACTTCCCTGATCGGATAGGAAGGAAGCTTAATCCCCCTCTCTTCCCATGCGTCACGATCTTCCAATGCCTCAAGATTTAGATATAGTTTTTTCATACACTTATACTCCTCCACTCTCGTTCATGTCATTGTCTGTGTTCGGTAATATGGCTATAAGATATGCCTCAAATCTAAGAATACTGTTCTAACATTATTAGATAAGACAGCAACTTTACGTTATATATCACCTAGATATGCGGCTCCGATCATCCCCGCATCGTTGCCCAAAGCTGCTCTTTCTATCTGTGGTGTTCCAATATAATTACTTGCAAAAACGAACTTGCCAATCTTCATACGAATTGGATCCAAAAGCGTGTCACCGGCAGCCGACAAACCACCACCTATAAGAACGATCTCCGGACGAAATAGAGTGATAAATCCGCCGATACCGTTTGCCAAATAGTTGCAATATTGGTCGACCACCCGCAATGCTACGACATCACCTTCCCGTGCGCAGTCAAATGCAGTTTTTCCTGACACTTCACCATACTTCTCAACATGTGCATGCATTTGTGTTTCGGGATTTTCCTTCATAGCTTCTTTTGTCTGACGAATTAGCGCTGTAACGGACGCATAAACTTCAAGACAGCCGTTTTGGCCGCACGCGCACGGTAGACCGTCTGAAATAAGCGGTGTATGACCGAATTCTGCTCCCATGCCGTCACATCCGCTAAATAGGCGGCCATTAAGGATCAGGCCGCCGCCAACACCTGTGCCCAGTGTCAACATGAGGATGTTACGATAACCTTTAGCTGCTCCGGCAATCATCTCGCCGATGACGGCACAATCGGCATCATTTCCGATAAAAACAGGTACCGGTATATGTTTCTGGAGTTCTTGCTTCAGGGGTTTATTCCTCCAGTTGGTGTTGCTCGATAGAACGAGAAGTCCGGATTGCGGATTGATAAAACCTGGCGAGCCGACACCGACAGAAGAGAAATCATCCCATTTGAGCCCAACCATTTCAGCTGCAATTTGAGCCGTCTCTGCCATATCGGCAACGACAAGTTCAAATCCCTCGAGGGTTGGCTTCTGATGGCTAGAAATTATATTATGCGCTTCATCAACAACTCCAGCTTTAATACTCGTCCCGCCTAAGTCAATTCCGATTCGATACTTCATACCAATATACCTCTTGAGTAACAATAGTTTACAAATAATACATTTAATAATTTTGCTCACGTGCTAAACTGTTAAAAAAGTATAAAACTGCACTATGATTTTATTGTAACAAATTCGGGCGCCTCAACGAAATATCTGCTCGAGATAAATGAGTTCAACTATGACGACCTTATCTAATATTAAGCTCTTTGACGGAACGCATTTTCGTGATGAGACTTCGATTACTTTTCACGACGGCATCATTACTGAGCTTGGCAATATGACATGCGGCATTGATATGGGCGGACAAATGCTCACCCCCGGATTGATCGATCTTCACATGCATGGCCAGATGGGTGAAAACAGTATGCGCCCCGGCGGTGTTATGCGTATATCCGCGACGCAAGTACAGTTTGGTGTCACCTCTTTCTGTCCCGCATCAGTCACCGATTCAGACGAAAACACACGCATTTTTTTAGAAAATGTACGTCAAGCAATGACATACCGAAAAGGTGCACGTGTTCTGGGCGCGTATCTTGAAGGGCCTTACCTTGATCACGATCTGCGCGGTGTCCACGACGACCGCTATATCAAGGATCCGTCTATCTCACATTACTGTGCGCTCGTTGACGGCTATGAAGATATCATCGTTCGTGTCACGCTCGCGCCTGAAAAAGATGGCGGCATGGAGCTGGTACAATACCTTACCGATCAGGGAATCACGGTTTCTATCGGTCATTCCGCGGCCAGCGCAGACGAAACCAGAAAGGCTATCCGTCTTGGTATAAACACGACGACCCACACGTTTAACGCCATGCGCCCGCTCCACCATCGGCAGCCCGGCGTTCTCGGCGTCGCGCTCACCCATCCAGGCATTTCGACGGAATTCATCGCAGATATGGTTCATATTAATCCCCTGATTGTGAAACTTATCTACCTTGCCAAAGGTGTGGAAAGATGTTTCTGCTGCACGGATTCTATGGAGGCCGCTGGCATGCCGGACTGCGATTATCAACTCGGTATCAACGCGATATCAGTCGAAAACGGCATCGCTCGAAAAGGCGATCGGCTTGCCGGAAGCACGCTCACGATGGATCGCGGTCTTCGTCTGCTTGTTGAAGAGGCAGACATTCCGCTTCGCGATGCGCTTCGCATGGGAACGCGAAACCCTGCCGAGATAATCGGCCGCCGGGATCTAGGTCGCCTTCTTCCCGGAGCCAAAGCCGATTTCGTACTCTGGAATGAAACGTTGCAAGTCACAGCAACGTATGTCGATGGTCAGTGCCTTTATCACGCCGATTAATACTGATAACGGATGACAAAGCACATGGCTTGACTTTACATCTCTAAATTGGCCAATAGATGATCACATTCTAAGCTATGAGGGCACGACATCATCTATATTTTCTCAAAAAACAGATGACACTAGATAGAAAAGACTTGATAACTGAGGAGGATCCGCCATGAATGAACGCCATATTAGAAATTTCCCTGCTATCTCTCGCGCCAATCAAGAACGATTGAGAACCTTGCGGGTATGTGTCGTAGGTTGTGGGGGGCTTGGAGGATATATTATTGAATATTTCGCGCGCCTCGGCATAGGTAGCCTCGTCCTCGTTGATGGCGATATATTTGAACCTTCCAATCTGAATCGCCAACTGCTCTGCACAGAAGAAACGCTCGGGAAACTTAAAGTTGACGCGGCAGCGGAAAGAGTCGGTATGATCGATCCTGACATCGAGGTGATCGCTCATGATGAGTTTTTAAATGAGAGCAACGGAATAGCGATATTAGAACATTGCCATCTTGCCATGGATGCCTTAGACAATATACGTTCAAGACTACTCCTTGCACGCTTCTGTGATCATCTTGACATACCGATGATCCACGGAGCCATCAGCGGTTGGAATTTGCAGGCCACGACCTGTATGCCGAAAAGTCATCGCTTAGACAACATATATCATCAAGAAAATATCATTGAGGCAGATCGATCCAGCCTTGTTTTTACTGCATCATTATGCGCCGCCGTACAAACGGCCGAAGGTGTTAAAGTGCTTCTCGGGGAAAAATCATCTTTAGAAGAACGTCTGCTGATCGGAAACCTCAAGGAAATGTCATTTGAGTACATCGACATGTAGACAAACGCCGCTGTCAATTTTCATTCTAGTACTCCTATAAAAAGTCAACATTCACATAGATGCGCCTTTTTGCCAATAACTCTGTGATCAGCCGCACATGAGAACGGTTATTGCCATAGCGTCCGATCTTTTTCATTTATGAAATATTATGTCTCAATATCGAATTGAGCCCTATGCGTGTGCTAAAATAACGGAGAAGCATATCAACACCACCGAACATCGTCTCGGACGATGTCTAACCTTGATTGAAAACATTTGATAAATTGAAAACATCTGATAAAAGGAATCATTATGGATGACAAAATTGAAACACATGATGACAATGTAAGATCCTGCGAGCATCGGCCTGTCGAGATACATTCAAATGATGAAAATATGAAGGCAAAATCTGAACGTTCAGATCGTCAACATATTCGCCGACCCGAGATCCGAAGAATCTCCCTCAGCCATCTTCCTGATAATGAATCACACGATGAAGATCCATCTTCCCTTTCACACCGAGACGATCCTACAAAGATCAACGATGTAGAACAGAAAGATGACGTCCTCGGTGAAGATTTGCTTCTTGAAAACGACGAAGAACAGAAAGACGACGTCCTCGGTGAAGATTTGCTTCTTGAAAAGGATGAGAATCTAATTTTTGAAGATGACGATATGCACGATCAGGAAGATGACTTGCCGGAAGACGACGAGCCTCATCTCGATAAACCGGATCGCGATACAGCTTCTGTGAGAAGACGCAATCGCATCATTCAGACCGCTTTATTGGTCTTGGCAATTGTTTGTCTCGCTGCAGGAATTTACCTTTTTATTAAACCTAAAATAGAACACCGCAACCAAGAATCTGCCGAAGAGGCGCTTCACATCCAATTGAAAGAGCAAATTAATTTCCAGGGCGAGAATGCACCTAAAGAATCATTACAGCTTGAAGCCGTCATCACGGTACGAGCAGGGGCAGTGGAAGATGACAACAGCTTTGGTTCAGGCGCAGATGTTATTTTGCAACCTGGCGAAACATTGGATCCGAATCTCCCTGCTCCGACGCAAGCGCCTCTTGAAAAGGATAAAGTTGTCGAGGTCAGGACAGATAGCATCATGCTCATCCCATACATCCACTTGGAAGTGCCTATCGGCACCAACGTCAATCGAACGACACTCGCCATCGTTCCCGGACATTTGCCGGGAACACCTAAGCCGGGTCAAGTGGGTATTTCTACTTATTTCGGTCACAACTGGATCTATAAGAAAGATCGCCATTTCAGCCGTCTTCGTGAAGTGCCCGTCGGTGAGACGATAGAAATAAAATACGCCGGCAAGAAATATACATACCGCATCGATTTTTCAAAAGACATTACGCCGGACAAAATTGGTCAATATGTATATAAAAGCACAGACCAAGCCCGTATTCTCTTGGTCACGTGCTATCGACCGGACGGAAATCCATCCGGATCGGCACCTTATCGGACAGTCGTCGGAGGCTATCTCGAATCTGTAAAACCTTTGACCTAAAATTGCAATCCTTTTGTTTCAAAAAGCCTCTCAGACGCCATCAATGAGATGAAAGCGTTAAAGAGGCTTTTCTAATAGTTACCTTCGCTAATTTAATCACAAGTCCCGGGAACACTTCCGATGGTGACGTGTCTTGAGGAATTGCTTTTATTCTCCAAACAATTCGTCAAGCGACAGATCTTCAAGGATGGTGCCCAAAATGGCGGCCTCTTCCCGTGAGAGCGTAATGCCTTTTCCCATTTTTGTATGATCCGGTGACCAATCGCGGATATCCAATTTGGGATTGGCTCCATTCCAGCTCACAAAGTTGAGTTCGCGATTCCAACCAGATTTTGGGCTGGTTGATAACACGGCAATTTCTTTCTTTATCTCGAAGGTGAATTTGTTGTTGGCCAATGGTAGACTCCTTTCTTCATTTGCGACGATCTTCGCAAGTCATAGTCTGTTTATCTTGTTCGTCATTCGAGTATTTAATCGATGAGCTTGTTGGGCGCAATGTGCCAGATATCGGACGCGTAGTCGCTCACGGTGCGATCAGAGCTGAAATAGCCGCTCATACAAATGTTGACCCAGCACTTCTTTGCCCAACCGATCGCGTCGCGATAGGACTTGTAGGCGTAGTTGCGCGTATTTCGATAGTCGTCAAAGTCACCTAAAACATAGAAAGGATCAGCTTTTTCATAGCTTGAACCTTTCAAGAGCTTTGTATGCAGAGCTTTAAACATCCCTGTGTTGCCGTCGGACAGCGTTCCGTCTACGAGCAGATCGACAGCGCGCTTTAAACCCTCGATGTTTTCATACTGCCAGTACGATGTGTAGAATTTTTTGGTCTCAGGAAAATCTTCAAGTTTTGGACCGAACATGAAGGCATTTTCCTCGCCCACGCGATCAACAATCTCAAGGTTCGCACCGTCATAGGTGCCGATCGTCAGCGCTCCGTTCATCATAAATTTCATGTTACCGGTGCCGGAGGCTTCCATGCCAACCGTAGAAATCTGCTCTGAAAGATCAGCCGCAGGAAATAGACTTTCAGCAAGAGAGACATTATAGTTGTGCATAAAAACGACACGGAGTTTCTCATTGACTTCCAAGTCGTCATTGACCATGCGCGCCACTTCGTTGATGAACTTGATCGTCGCTTTGGCTAAGAAATAACCGGGCGCCGCTTTTGCTCCGAAGATATACGCGACGGGCTGAACGTTGAGGTTCGGGTTCTCTTTCAGTTTGAGATAACGGTCACATATCTCAAGCGCATTCAACAGTTGTCGTTTATATTCGTGCAGACGCTTGATTTGAATATCGAAAAGGAAACTTGTGTCAAGTTCAATGCCTTCGCGCTCTTTGATCAACTCAATGAGATGCTCCTTGTTCTCCTTCTTAACTTCCAGATAATTTCGCATCTCGGTCGTATCTTCAGCAAAAGGAAGGAGTTCTTCTAGCGCTTTCATGTTTGTAATCCACTCGTCTGAACCGTAAAGACGCGTCAACATCGCCGAAAGATTCGGATTACAAAGATTTAACCAACGCCGCGGCGTCACACCGTTCGTTTTGTTTGAAAATTTATTGGGCCACCAAGCGTTAAACTCTTTGAATACACGATCTTTCAGAATATTGCTGTGTATCTTAGCTACACCATTTACTGAATAGCAAGTATACACCGCAAGAAGTGCCATATGAATTTTGCCGTCATGAATGGGAGAAAGATGCTGAATCTCGTCTGAGTTGAACCCTTTGGCGCGGGCTTCCTTCTCAAACTGTTTGTCAATTTTCTCAATAATTTCAAGGATACGAGGAAAAAGGAACCTGAAAATTTCGATATCCCATTTTTCAAGCGCCTCCTGGAGGATCGTATGGTTGGTGAACGCAAATGTCTTTGTTACGATTGACCACGCTTCTTCCCAGCTCTGTTGATTTTCGTCGATCAGGAGTCGCATGAGTTCCGGAATGGCCAGAACAGGGTGCGTATCATTGAGATGAATCATGTTTTTCTCGGTAAATTTAGAAAAGTCATAACCGTGCTGTTCCCTGTATTGCCGTACGATCGTCTGAAGTGCCGCAGAGACAAAGAAATATTGTTGGCGAACACGCAATACTTTTCCGTCATAGGATGTATCGTTCGGATAGAGCACACGACAGATATCTTGTACGCGGTTGCGCATGATTACCGCATCATCGAAACGCTGCGCATTGAACAAGTTGAAGTCAAATTCTTCCGCTTCCTCTACTTTCCAAAGGCGGAGTGTATTGACATTGCACGTATGAAAACCTGTAATCGGAAGATCCATCGGCACGGCATAGACGTCCATATCGCTGAAATGTACTCGTACCTGATCTTCACGGCGAGCAATCATGAACGGATACGGCATCTCCATCCAAGCGTCAGGATATTCTTTCTGATTGCCGTGATCGATTTCTTGACGAAAGAGTCCGAAACGATACAGCAAACCCTGCCCCATCACGGGGAGGTTCATCGTCGCCGCTGAATCAAGAAAACACGCCGCCAGACGCCCAAGACCTCCGTTGCCAAGCGCAGGATCAGTCTCCTCATTCAAAACCGAGTCAAAATCAAAACCGTCTTCTTCAACGACTTGACGGACGTTGTCCAAAAGATCGCGGTTAATTAAATTGTTGAGTAGACTGCGACCGACAAGAAATTCCGCTGAAAAGTAGTAGGTCATCCGTTCAGATGCGTATTTTTCACGCGTCGCTTCCCAATCAGGACCGATGTTTCCCATAATAACGCGAGAAAGCGACGTCCAGTATTCGTGCTCACTGGCTTTCTCGACACTTTTGCCAAACTCAGCGTAAAGCAGCGTTCGTATCCCATTTTTGATCTCATTAATATTCATAGCAATTGTATACGGGGCACTTCTTGCCCACCCCTCTCTAATGATGCCGTCGCTTATTATAGCAGAAGCTACGATTTACACGAATGTAATCTTTTCTTAAATCATTATCTGTATAAAATGATTTTATCGTACGATTCAACAGAATTGTTCATTTTGACAGCTAAAGGGTGCTAACAGCGGTTAAACGATATTTTTTAGCAGGATTTTCTTGTCATAATGAAATTATGTGCCCTCAATTACTGAAATTAACAGCGCTGTGCCGGATTGCCTCCGGTCTTGGCATGATCGTCACGGCCATCATGCTTTCATGGCAGGATCTTCGAACACGTTACGTATCGGCGGCAACGCTTTGCGTCTTTACGCTCTTTTCTCTGATCAATGCATTCTTGTCTCCCAACACAACGTGGTTAAGCATGTTCGCAGGCGCGGCCGCGGCGGGACTATTCATGATGATCGCGTCAAAACTGTCGCGACGTATAAGCGGTCGTGAAATGATAGGAAATGGCGATGTATGGTTTGCCTTTGCGACAGGCCTTGGCGCACAGGGAACGGAGAATGCACTCGATATGCTCGCGACGGCATTTCTGCTAGCCGTTTTTCCAGCCATTATTTCCATTGTCCGTTACCTGTGCCGCAGATTTGTCAAAGATGCCGGCGCGGTAGATGAAGTTCAATCATCGAAGCGATTCATCCGAGAGATCTGTCGGTCTGAAATCCCGTTCTTCCCTTTTCTTGCTCTTTCTTTATTCATTATTCGCGCAAAAACAAGAATTTTATGACGACGTTCAAAGATCTGAGTCGCCATGAATCTCCGGTATAAAAAATGACCATCTCGCGTTGAATGAGCGACGACGATCAGAATATTTGGCAAATATCATGACATCGGCTTTATGTCGAAAAGAACAAAGAACTGCCTACAAATGCCGCAGCAAGAATCAAGGTCAGTATGATCGTCGCGAAACGGCTGCTACCGCGGCGTTCAGAAGTATAAACGACGCGCCCTTCGATCAAGCCTTGTCGCTTTGTGCGAACACCGAGGCCTTGAATAAAAGCGATCGGCGCGATGAGCAAAAGAGACAAAAAGAGCAGACAGGTGATGAGAAATATACGATACTGCGTATCGTCCATCGTAATACCGGAGAATAGCGTTGATACCGCGAATCCAAACACCTTGCCGGACATCAGCAGTGAAAGGCTGTAACCCGCGCTCATCAACGATGAAGCGACAAGTGAATCACAATTGTGTCTCACCCAAGACACAAGAAATGAGCCTATCGCCATGAAAACGAAACCTGACGTATCAAATTGTGAAAGCGCCACCAAAATGGCAATCTCTAAAGAAGCTAGACGCGGACCTGTGCCGACTAAAAGACCTGGCTGCACTAATCCTCTGAGGAAGAGTTCTAACGCCGTTGCAGGCACGAAGACTGCCGTCGAAAGGACTAGAATTGTCGTAACAATTGATCGATCAAGCAAAAGTTGTCCCGTATAAATATAGGCAGGAAGCGCCGTATATCGAGCAGCCTGTTCTACCCACGACACCAGAAGTTCACGCATACACCATACGGCCATCGCCGCCAGAAAACCGATGAGAGGAGCGAATAGAAAAGACCAGCGGTTGTGCGTACCGCCCATAACCAGCTGAGTCGGTGGCTTCACGACAAAAAGAATAACGGAAGCAATAAGAAGCGGGATAAATCCCATGACGATCAGTGTGTGGACACTGTCGTCAAGAACAGCTCCTGCTACGCCACCCGTTGAAATCCAACCCTTCTTTTTCAAGATAAAAAATATGATCGAGAGAACACAGAAAACGGACAGTCCGATCAGTGCCGCGGGGAAAAGACGCTGACGTTCCTTCTGCAAACGCACACTGCGTTTGCGTTCGGTATCGATGACGCGTAAGGCTACTCGGGGCTTTTGAGTCATCGGTATCGTACCACCACACTATGGCGCGGCACTGTAACGCGCGACTTTGGCATCATGTTCAGCCGATGTCTTCGAGAAGTCGTTCGAACCGTCACCGCGAGCACAGAAGAATAAATACTGACCGGCGTCCGGCCAAGTGCGATCGGTAGCCGGCCAAAGAACACCCTCAATAGCAACAAGACCAGGTGAATTGATAGGACCGGGCGGCAGGCCGGAAAAACTATACGTGTTGTAGGGATTGTTGCCGTAGCGCTCGATATCGTCATGGAAAATCCACAGTCGAGCGTCCTTCCCTTCTTCCTTTCGAAGATAATTAATCGTCGCGCAAGACTGAAGCGGCATTCCCTGATCAAGACGATTCATAAAGACGCGGGCAATCTTAGGCATCTCAACAATCGGTCCTTCCTGTTGCACGACGGAAGCCAGAGTCAAAACCTCGTCTAATGACATACCGATCTTTTCAGCACGATCCTGATAATTGCCTTGCCTAAGACGATACTCCGTATTGCTAAGAAAAGTGCGAATGATCTGCTGCTCTGTTGCGTTGATATCAAAACGGTACGTATCAGGCCAAAGATATCCCTGAAGGAGCCACTCGCGACCCGGTTTCGCCTCAATCTGTCGGACAAACGAAAAATCTATGAATAGGCTCGGCTGATTCATCATCATATCGAGCAATTCCGGGTTAAAGCGCATGCCGGCATCAAGCAATTTGTCCTTAATATCAAGATACGTCATACCTTCGTAGATCGTCACTGTCACAGGCTCAGGCTGATTTGTGAGCAGAACCATGATCTCATCGTACGCAAGCCCGGGAACTAGATAATGGGTACCATACTGGTACTGTCCGTCAAATCCGTTAAACTTGGAAATAAGCTTAAACGCCATAAGATTTGAGATTAGACCCTTGTCAACAAGAATTTCACCAATGATCTCGGAGTCGGCCTGCTGCGGGATATAGACTTCGATCGCATTCGGCGTATCCTTTGTTATCGGGGAAAATCCGTGTTCGTCAAATTGGCTTCGAAGATTCGCGAAACGTTCGTCCTGATTAAGAACATAGCGGTAACCCGTGATAAAACCGGCGATCACAAAACCTATGATCAGCAGAACCACGATGAGAATAACGATCGATTTTGTAACGTTGCGGGTCATAGTTTACGCGCGTACCGTCCTTTCTCATAGACGATACGATTATAGCATGAGGAGCCCTAGTAGGGCGTCACCTTCGACGCCTTCTCGTCACGTGCCGCTCTCCCCTTAAACTGAATTCTGATGGGTGTACCGTCAAAATCGAATGCTTCGCGAAGGCTATTTTCGAGGTAACGCTCATACGAAAAATGCACTAATTTTCGATCATTGACGAAAAAAACGAACGTCGGAGGACACGTTGAGACTTGTGTCGCGTAATAAATTTTGAGGTGGCGACCTTTTTTTTGAGGTGTCGGGTGCTGAATGACCGCCTCGGCAATGACTTCATTCAATAGCGAAGTCGTTACACGACGTCGTGCCGCCTCATAGGAACGGAGCAACAGCGGCCAGATGCGGGGCAGATTGAGACCCGTTTTCGCGGAAATAAAGAGCACCGGCGCGTACAACATGAACGGAAAGCGCGCGCGTAACCTTTTTTCCATTTCAAACTGGGATATTTCACTATGATTGACGGCATCCCATTTGTTGAGAAGAAAGATGACGGGTATTCCTTCATTGTGCGCGATGCCCGCGATTTTCGTATCTTGGGCGGTCGGTCCATCAATGGCATCTAAAACGAGTAAACATACATCGGCACTTTTAACCGAACGCGAAGCCGTCAGCACACTGACAAATTCGATTTTTCCTGTGACTTTAGATTGACGACGAATACCGGCTGTATCGTAAATGTGAAAACGACCGTATTCGTTCTCAACTAAAGTTCGAATGGCGTCACGCGTCGTCCCCGGAATGTCTGAAACAATGCTCCGCGCCTCACCGATTAGAGCATTGCAGAGCGTTGATTTGCCGACATTGGGCCGTCCTGCTACGGCAATCGTGATAGGTTCATCCGAAATGTCGTCCGAGGCGATCGATTTCATCGGTTCAGTCACCGCGTCAAGAAATTCGGGAAGACCCAGTTTATGCGAAGCGGATATGGAGTAAACATGTTCAAAACCGAGTTCATAGAACGCGTAAAAAGAATCGGGTTCGTCACCGGGCTGATCAACTTTGTTGACAGCGACAACGACCGGCTTCCCACTTTTACGAAGCATATCCGAGATCTTGAATTCGAGATCGGAAAGTCCCACCTTTACGTCGCACACAAGACAAAGAACATCAGCTGTGTCAATCGCCACTTCAGCCTGACGCTGTACAAGACGTTGGATATCATTGTCAGCAAAATCGATACCGCCGGTATCGATAACTTGGAACTCAAGACCGCCCCAGTCGGCCTCACCGACGATGCGGTCTCTTGTTACACCGGGCTCCGGTCCGACAATAGCCGTCTGTCGACCGGTGAGAGCATTAAATAATGTTGATTTTCCTGTGTTTGGGCGGCCGACAAGGGCCAGCACGGGCATGGTCATATCGGTCCTCTCTTTTCAAAACAAAAAGCAACGTGCCCTGCGGCGCGCTGCCTCCTGTGCTTTCGAATCTCTACGGCGCTTTTTATAAAGTGCATGCCAGTATCCTGCGCGTAACGCGCCGGCAATGCCACATCAAAACACGCGTCAGGCATCCTCTGTTGGCATCACCTCGCGTCCGTCGTAGTACCCACATTCTTTACAAACGCGGTGCGGCACTCTAAGTGCGTGACATTGTGGACAGCGCGTGAGTGTGATCGGCTTGTGTTTAAGCGTGGCACGGTGCGTGCGCGATCTTCTTTTTGACCATTTTCTTTTTGGTACGGCCATGTTGTACACCCCCTTTCGGAGTCATGCAATCTATTGAGAGGCGGCTCATAATCGCCGCTTTCTTGTAAAACACGCTCCGCTATTATCCTCAAAATAACGGAAACTGTCAAATTTCAGGTCTATTATCAGGTTCTTCAGGTATAAAGCCCCTAGGCGTGATATGGAACTGTACATTCGCGCTGTAAGTGTGGCGATCATTGAACGACAACACGTATCCCAGACTTAAATCGCCGCCTGCCTCATTGAGCTTTCCGTCGACTTCGTGTGTAAAAATGGAGAACTTCATGCGGCCAAACGGCGTCTCGCGCTGTTCGATCAGCTGCTCTCCCTTGATAAAATCGAGTTCCTGACGAATCTGACCTTCCCGGCTTATGCGCACACGGCCATCCGGATAAAGGCTGACACTCGTCAATGTATCATTGAGTCCTGTGACATCGCTTTCTTTATAAGAGACACGCCAAACGTCCTCACCTTGTTCATAAGAAAGCTTGCCCTGTGTGGTGAGCTGAAGAGAATCAAGTTCTCTTTTGCCTTCCCACTGGCGGTGAGTTAAGTAAATCACAGCATCACGATCAAGATCATGAGGCATCAACACGATTGTCCTCCCTTGTCGACCCGTTATTAACCGCGCGTCGCTTCAACAGCGAACCGTTTTCAAGCGGTTCCAATTCAACATGATGAACTATATCGATAGCCCTGTCAAGAAATCGCGCCGCATGTTCGCGAAACGTATCCGGCGCGTCGCTTGAATAAAAAGTGAGGCTCCCCTCTCCTGCGCCTTCACGCAACATGGAATCGCGTTGCAGCATCGCTTTAACCGTGCGAGCGATATGGAACGCGCTGTCAGTAAGATGTACGTCTGCTCCTACCGCTTTCCCAATCGACTCAGAAAGCACAGGATAATGTGTACAACCTAAGATGACCACATCGGGATGAAACGCGCAGATTTCAGCTAGGTAGCGTTTCGCTGTGCGATCGGCAAGAGGACCGTTCCAGACGCCTTCATCGACCAATGAGACAAAAAGCGGACAGGATTGCTCTTTAAAAACTGGCTCGCGCAATTGCAATCTCTTTGCGAGCTCCGTTACGCTTTTGCGATAGACACCGCTCTTCACCGTCAGGGTCGTGCCTAACAAAGCGACACGTGCCGCTCGCGGAGGTTCTCCGAATTCATTCAAAATTTTCAGTTCATCAGGCAGCACGTCGAATACAGCCTGTGTACCCTGTGTGATCACTTCAAAAACCGGTACCCAGCCTGCCCGTTCTCTTACGGCGTCAGCAGCGACGCTGCTTGCCGTTGTGCAGGCAATCACAATAGTTTTGACTCCGCGCTCCAAAAGAAAATCGGTAATTTCCAGTGCATAACGCCTGACAGTCTCCGAATCCTTTGATCCATACGGAGCGCGTGCTCCGTCCGCGACGTAAATAAAGCGCTCATGAGGAAGTGCCGCGATGAGAGCTTTCAGAATAGTAAGACCGCCGATGCCGGAATCGAAAATCCCGATCGGAGCATTACTCATCTCAGTATGATCGCCTTGCGACACGTTTTGCCTCTTTCTTAACTAAGGTATGATCTATTGATCAGACGATGATTGGAACGAGAAAACGATCGCTCTTTGCGCTCTTCATGCGAAGAACTTGCCTCTTGTTCCATGTC
The DNA here is from genome assembly GCA_012799825.1 of Clostridiaceae bacterium. GTDB lineage: Bacteria > Bacillota > Clostridia > Saccharofermentanales > DTU023 > UBA4923. The sequence goes on from JAAZKK010000072.1 coordinate 15,610, forward strand.
TGCTTACCGACAACTCTCTAAAAAATCCCTGCGGAGCTTTATTGACATTAATAGGCTTTTCCCCAAATGACCATATGAAGCGCCGGACGATCGCAGACGACACATCGATGGGATGCGCCAACATCGCCATCAATCAATCTTGAAGTCGCTTTCGTAATATCTTTTACTTTCACCTCGCATTCAGGTTCTCCGCACCAAGGCGCACGAACAAAGCCAGGCTTCTCATCGATCGTTTGGACAAACGTATCCCAGTCCGAAACGTCATAAATTCGCGACGTAAGGCGTTCATAAGCGTTTTCGTACAAACGATTGTTAAGATCGTCCAGCATCTCAGGTAGAACTTCAACGATATGATCGAGCGGTACAACAGTCTTTTCACGGTTGTCGCGTGTCACAGCGACACAGGACCTTTTTTCGATATCGCGCGGCCCTAATTCAAGGCGGATCGGAACGCCTTTCATCTCATACTCGGCGAATTTCCAGCCCGGCATACGATCGCTGTCGTCTAACTTCACGCGGAAACCTGCATTCTCAACTGTTTTTTTGAGACGGAAAGCTTCCTCTAAGACGCCGTCTTTATGTGGCGCAATCGGAATAATGACGACCTGAATCGGAGCTACCGCAGGCGGTAAAACGAGACCGTCATCGTCGCCGTGCACCATAATAATGCCGCCGATAGAACGTGACGACACACCCCACGACGTCTGGTGAACATATTGAAGCTGATTGTCGCGATCGGCGAACTGGATGTTGAACGCCTTGGCGAAACCGTCGCCGAAATAATGCGACGTTCCGGCTTGCAAAGCCTTGCCGTCGTGCATCATAGCTTCTACAGTATAAGTATTCACTGCGCCGGCAAATTTCTCCGACTCGCTTTTTTCACCGGAAAGAACAGGTATAGCAAGCGCCGATTTGTAAAATTCTTCATATAGTTCAAGAATCATCAGCGTTTCCTTCATGGCTTCTTCCGCTGTCGCATGTGCAGTATGCCCTTCTTGCCAGAAAAATTCCCGAGTGCGCAAGAACGGACGCGTCGTTTTCTCCCAACGGACGACGGATACCCACTGGTTATAAAGCTTAGGAAGATCGCGCCAGCTTTCGATCACATCGGCGTAATGATCGCAAAAAAGCGTTTCAGACGTCGGTCTCACGCACAGGCGCTCCGTGAGCTCCTCATCGCCGCCATGTGTCACCCAAGCAACTTCCGGAGCAAATCCCTCAACATGATCTTTCTCTTTTTGCAGAAGGCTTTCCGGGATAAAGAGCGGCATCATCACATTCACATGCCCCGTCTTCTTGAACCGCTGATCCAATTCACTCGTGATTAGCTCCCAGATTGCGTACCCGTAAGGACGAAGGATGACGCATCCGCGAACGGTGGAATACGAGCAAAGCTCGGCGCGCATGCAGATATCCGTGTACCAGCGGCTAAAGTCTTCATCGCGAGGCGTGATTGCCTCAACCATTTTCTGTTTTTTACTCACAGTACTCCTCTACTTTTCTTAATTCAAATCATTTTTAACGTCGTTACCGTCGAGCGTTATTTTAATAAATCAGCGTCGTACGAAAATTCTCGATTGAAACTATACTAACGAACACCGGACTTTAAAAATCATACCACACGTACCTTAAAGGAAAAAGTTCATAGGGTCAGCGAAGCGCCAATACTCCCCAAGCATTGTCAATCGCGGTCAATGTGTTCGTGTAAAGCGTGCTCCCATCTCGGTAGAGACCACCGAAAATCACGCTGTTTTGAGATGCTACTCTATGGCGCAACAGCGCCTCATTTGCGTCTTCTATAAGCTGCAGGTCACCTACGGCTCGTCCAAGACGCATCGCCAAAGCATACTCGCACGGTGTAGCCTCGATCGCAAGCGGCGCACTGTTGATCACATTCCAGCCGATGGGCAAACGCTTATTATCGCGAAGCGATGAACGGATCATCGAGAGAAAAGTATCGTCTGAAAGTCCCACTTCGGCCAAATGAAGAGCCATGATGAGCTGCTCCCGAAGAAAAATCACCTGTTCCCCATCCCTCAATACAACGTATTCTTGCGTTGTCGCGTTGACTGCCGGCGCCATGAACGGCAAATTGCCATCTTCGTTCGCCCGCTCTGTCAAGGCAATCCAGTACGTCGCGACGGGCGCCCACTTCGGCTCAAAACGGGATAGAGATAGAAGCGCCCACAAGTCGATTTCGAAGAGAAGTGTTCCCATTCGAACGATATCGTCGTCCGGAAGCGGCCATGGCTCTTCCCAAACATCCAGCGCAAGAGGAAGTTGTGCACCGGCGCGAAAAGGCTGATCGGTCTTTTTATTCTCAAATATCGGCCATAGGGCATCTGACGCCTTCATGATGGAGCGTTCAAGCTCGCCTCCGCCCCAAAGGCGCCACGCCTCAAGAAGAGCTCGCGTGTAAGCCAGCGTCACGGGCCAGTGCACATTTCCGCGAAGGATGACAGGATCAGAAGAAGCTTTCGCCCATTCAGTAGAATCTGACTCTTCAATGCGAAGCCAAGCGTCATGAAAAGAAGAATCATCCCTCCAAAAGGCCTCGTCAAAATCTCTCATCCACTTGTAAAAAGCGCGTTTGTTGCGCATGGCGACGAGTGCGCGACCGTAAAGAATCTGATCCGACGCGTTAAATAGAGTACTTTTTGTTCCGTTCTCTCCGCGTTTCTCAGGCGTTTCGTAGGAAGATGCCAGAAGTGTTACCGTCTTTTTCGACGCTTGTTCTTCAGATGTGTCGGATATCAGCCGAACTTCAGTAAGAAGATGCGACTTGATGACACTCATCAAGCCGGGCGCGTAAATATCTGGATCATAAGTGTCAGCTTTCTCCACCGCTCCATAAAGCAGAGGAAGTTCAACTCTCTTAGAAGCTCCGCTACAAGCCGTAAGCAAAAGTGACGGACATACGATCGCGAAAAAGAACAGTGTAACGAGGACAATTCGTCTTGCGTGTTTTTCTTTTGACATTTTCTCAGGCATCCTTTAGCTTAATTTTAACATCATGAGGTTGTGTTGTGGTACGAGTGGAGGATATCGTAAAAAATGGACACCTGCGGACTCATCGCGGAATACAATCCGCTCCATCGCGGACATCAGCGGCAATTGTCTGATCTTCGCGATAGGATAGGAAAAGATGCCGGCATCGTCATTTGTATGTCAGGTCCCTTTTGTCAACAGGGCGTACCCGCCTTGCTTGATAAGGGTGTAAGGGCTGAGCTTGCACTTCGCGCAGGAGCCGATCTCGTGCTGGAACTTCCCCAGACTTTTGCGACAGATTCAGCAGAGCGCTTTGCCGAAGGGGCGATTGAGACATTACTTGCGACCGGTGTCGTCCGATCGCTCGCATATGGAACAGAATATCCCGATAAGATTGACACTATAAAAGCACTCGGCGCTTTTTTTGCGGAGGAATCACCTGAATTTCGCTCAAAACTTAAAGAAGAGCTCCGCACCGGCCTCAGCTATGCCGAAGCAAGATCGAACGCAGCTGCTCGTTGGATCGAAGATGCTGACACTCTTCTCCAGTCCCCGAACACAATTCTTTCCATAGAGTATGAAAAGGCGTTTATGCGCCTGTTGAAGGATGATATTGTTCTTCCTACTTACGCGCTCCCTCTATTCAACAAGGAAGAGTGGTCATCAAGAAATGTGCGCGCCATCGTCGAACAACGGTTCGACAGAGAGTGCGGTCTTCTTTTGCCGGAAAACTACTGGCCCCTTCTTAATGAATTGCTCCCGATTCTGCCGTCCCCGTCCACCGCCGCTGTCATGCGAGCGGCAATCGAAGGCCGCGGATTGGTCACGACATATGCCTTGGCAAGACATACGTTACTTTCCCCTCTCTTACGCGATATCGATCAGCTGAAGACAATCCGAGGCATGCAGGGCGGATTGGCCGAGCGAGTGGTTAACGTCCTTGCCGACACGACTTTTGATCATGTGATAACTTCGCGCTATGAAAAGGCTCCGTCCGAATTGACCTCTGCTCAGATCATCGCGACGCGTGTCTTTCCGACATCCCGCGTTCGCCGTGCACTCCTATCCGTCGCGCTTAACATCCGATCGGACGATGTCGCCCTCACTGAGGCAAAACCGCATTACATCCGCGTCCTAGGCTTTACTAAGAGAGGACAGCGCCTCCTCTCTTTCATGAGGCATACATCGGAACTCCCCGTCATCACGATCGCGTCTCAATTCAAAAACCTAGTTTCCGATGAGGCAAAGCGTCAAGCACAACTTGATCTTTTTGCACAGTCACTTTGGAACGCCCTTGCGGGACTTTCTTGTAACGGTGAAATTCAACGTATTCCGATCTCCGTATGATAAAGTGTATAAGCAAGCAATGATAGGAGGAAGCATCTATGACGAATAACGTCTACGACATGCTGAATGAACGTGATTTTATCGCACAGGTCACACACGAGGACGAAGTGCGCGACTACCTTACAAAGAAAGGATCGACTTTTTACATCGGGTTTGATCCGACGGCAGATAGCCTGCACGCGGGACACCTTGTCCAGATCATGGTTATGCGCCACCTGCAACAGGCCGGTCTGCGCCCTATCGCACTGATGGGTGAAGGAACGGGCCATATCGGAGATCCCAGTGATCGCACCGACATGCGCTCCATCATGTCGTCTGAAACCATTCGACATAACGTCGATTGCTTCGTACAGCAGATGAGCCGACTGCTCGATTTTTCAGAGGACGGCGTAATCCTTGAGAATAATGCAAAATGGCTACTTTCTCTTAATTACGTCGACTTTATCCGCGACGTGGGACCGCACTTTACCGTCAATCGCATGCTTGCCGCAGATTGTTACCGTCAGCGCATGGATCGCGGTCTATCCTTCTTAGAATTCAACTACATGATCATGCAAGCCTATGACTTTCTTATGCTTTTTAGAACGAGGGGATGCCGTCTCCAAGTCGGCGGTGACGATCAATGGTCAAACATCATCGCCGGCTCCGAACTGATCCGAAAAAAAGAAGGAGAAGCGGCATGGGGTCTTACGTTTCGTCTTTTGACGACAAGCAGCGGTCAAAAAATGGGTAAGACGGCCTCCGGCGCCCTTTGGCTTGACGAACGCAAATGCTCCGTTTATGACTTCTACCAGTACTGGAGAAACGTGGATGACGCTGACGTCGGAACGTGTATGCGTATGCTTACGCTCCTCCCTTTGGAAGAGATCAAATCATATGAACGCCTTGAAGGTGCCGCCATCAACGACGCGAAAAGACGTCTAGCACTTGAGATCACGACGTTAGTTCACGGACGTGACAAAGCTGAGCAAGCGGATGAAGCGGCGCGCAAGGCCTTCTCCGGCTCAGGCAACAGCGCGGCGATCCCGACTTGCCCCATATCGGAGGAAGAACGCGGCAACACTTACATCGATGTAATCGCAAGACACGGTCTTATGCCTTCAAAGAGCGAGGCGCGTCGTCTAATTCAGCAAGGCGGACTCTACGTAGAAGATCGCCAAGTAACTGATCTTTTTGAAACGCTTTCTGATGACGTATTCGATAAAGGAGAGATTGTGATACGTCTGGGTAAGAAACGCCACGTTAAACTCACGTCAAGTACTTAAATACAAACATCACCTTAAATACAAACATCACAAAGAATCGATTATTTACCCTTTGAGGTCAGGCGTTCGCTGTGCGCACGTCGCATTGCCGTGCGCATATTTTCAGCTGCTGCCGCGGGGTCATCAGCGCCGAAAATGGCCGATCCTGCCACCACCATATCGGCTCCTGCATATACCAGTTCTTCGACATTGGATATATTGATGCCTCCATCTATCTGAAGGCGAACATCGCAGTCTGAAGCGTCAATCATGGCGCGCGCCTGTTCGATTTTCTCTTTAATCTGAGGAATAAACGATTGGCCGCCAAACCCCGGATTGACCGTCATAAGCAACAACATGTCCAGATCAGGAAGCACCCAACGTATGTGATCTAAAGGTGTTGCAGGATTCAGAGCGACTCCGGAAAAACAGCCCAGCTTGCGAATTTCAGACAACGTACGCTGCAAATGGGTCACAGTCTCTACATGAACAACGATCACAAGAGCTCCGGCTCGAGCAAATGACCGCAACATATCGCTTGACGGATACTCTACCATCAAATGCGTATCTAATGGTAGCGACGTCTGTGAGGCAAGACATTCTAAGACAGGTGCCCCAAAAGAGAGGTTCGGAACAAAACGACCGTCCATAACATCACAGTGAATCACATCAGCCACATCTTCAATAGCGTGAACCGACGACGCTAAATTGGCCAAATCACATGACAATATCGAAGGGCAAAGAAGCGGCTTCGAGCGGTCAAGAAAAGAAGCTCGATGTCGCGTTCGGATGTCATGATCAGACACGGTGTTCATGATTCCTCCGTTGCATCTGTGCTCGTCGTCGTTGTTGTCGATGATTCTGTCGTTGTTGTTGTCGTCGTTGTTGTCGATGATTCTGTCGTTGTTGTCGTTGTAGTCTCAGGTGTCGTTGTTGTCGTTGTCTCCGGCGGAGGCGTTGTCGTGGGCGTGATATAGTGCTGATAATCCTCGTACGACCCGTAAATCAGTTCGGGAGGTTCCGACAACATAAAGGTTACGCCGGGCTCCGTCACTTGTTCGATGATATAAATACTATCCCAGTCTTCCCTTTTGTTGACGTCGAGCGAAGTCGTCGAACCGGAAATCTGCCTAAGATTGATTTGGTGTACGCCAAGCGATGACAACTGCTTCTGAGCCTCTCTCAAAGTTTTTCCGCGAAGAAGCGGCATAATAGCGGAGACAGGTTGAGTCGTCGGATTCAGAACGTTATATAGATCTTGCGCCGTTCCGACTACAAAATGAACCAGCGTATTCGGCGGCACTTTCTCATTGGGAGCCGGACGCTGACTGATAACAAACTTATCGTTATCAGGGACCGGTCTTCCCGTATAGGATTCTTCGCCTCCCAAGACCAAAGAATGGCTGCTCAACAGGTTGATCGCCTCGTTGTAGCGCTTATGAGTGCAATTCGGAACGACAACTTCGGAGGCGCCCGAACTGTACACAAGTTCAATCAACGAACCCATCGCCACCGGGGTGCCGGGCTCAGGAATCATTTCTATGATTTCATTGACTGGCACCGTATCCGAAGGCTCACGAGTAAGTTTAATTAGGAAACCGAGTGTGCGCAATTGCTGCTCCGCAAGAGCGACCGTTTTCCCAACAAGATCGGGAACCTCAATCGATTCTCGACCAAGAGAAATATAGAGAGTCAATGTCATGCCGCGCGGATCGATTTTTAAAGTGCCATCCGATTCCGGATCCTGTTTAAAAATAATATCCGGAAGCACGGTCTCATTTTCCTCATATTCTCGGACGATCTTCATTCCCGCGCTTTCCAGAATATTTAACTCATTTGCGATGTCGTTGATGTTGGAACCATTAAAGTTGTTGAGGACAATCTGTCCCACGCTCGGCATTTTGCCGTCACTTCTCGTAAATCGTCGAACTAACCACACCGTAAGTAAGGCAAGTAGGGCGATGGCAACCGCGACAACGGTAACAGCAATCGCTGTATCGCGATATCGACTCGAACGGCGTTTATTATATGTACGTTCAATATCACGCAGGCGACTGAAGTGCGATTCGCCGTTCTGTACGCTAAGCGCCGATGTCGAATCTCCATCCCACGTTGAGGCTGTCCTCGGAATGACACCGTAAATTCCGTTCGGGTCAATCATGAAAGCATCAAGCTCATCTACGAATTCTTGAGCAGATTGATAACGCGCGTCGGGATTTTTCTGGATAGCGCGATGAATGATGCGATCAAGAGCAGGCGGTAGAGAGCGTACGATGGTGGACGGCGGAGGAGCCATTTCTTGCAAATGTTTGATCGCGATAGCAACCGAAGATTCTCCGTCAAAAGGAAGTTTTGCCGTCAACATTTCATAGAAAACGATGCCCAACGCGTAGAGGTCGGAACGCGCCGTGACTTTGCCGCCGCGCGCCTGTTCAGGAGAAAAATAATGCACTGAGCCCATCACAATACCACCGGTCAACGTAATCGTGTTGGCACTTGAGGCGCGAGCGATACCGAAGTCCGTTACTTTTGCCGACATGTCCGGTGTGATCAGTATGTTTTGCGGTTTGATATCGCGATGGATCACTTCGTGTTCATGTGCGTGTTCCAGCGCGAGTCCTATCTGGATGGCAAGAGGTGTCGCTATGTGGTAATCTAGGGCACCATGTTTTTGTATCAATTCTTTTAGAGTAATACCCTCTATGTATTCTTGCGCGATATAACGAATTCCGTCACGAGAACCATAATCAAGTACGCGGACAATATTCGGATGATTAAGGCTTGCTGCCGCACGCGCTTCAGTGGCGAATCGGCGCACAAACTCCGGATCATCGGCAAGATCGCCATGCATCACTTTAAGCGCGACCTCGGTATGATTGACAAGGTCGAGCGCAAGATAAACAGTCGCCATACCGCCTTGTCCGAGCATTTTGATAACGCGGTAACGATCCGCGACAATAACCCCGTTCGTGAACGGTTGAACCACCATGCATACCTCCTGTCAGGCAAACACAACCAAAGCGGTCACGTTGTCCGGCGCTCCTTCGCGCAAGACCTGTTCAATTAGCGATGTGACGACGTCGTTCGGCGTTTTACCTGTTCGCAACGTCTTTTCGATCGCCTTAAATGGAAGGAAACCGTGTAACCCGTCCGTAGCCAGCAACAGACGGTCCTCCGGTTTCAGGTCAAGATGCAGGATTTCCGGCCTGACATATTCCGGATAACCGAGCGCTTGCGTCAAAATATGACGTTTAGGATGCAAGACACTCTCCTCTTCCGTCAGCTTACCCATAGCAACCATTTCATTTACATACGTATGATCGCTTGTCATCTTTTCCAAAACGCCGTCGCGCATACGGTAAAGCCGGCTATCTCCTATATGCGCGACGAAGCAGCTTTGATTGTAGATCGCTGCCAACGTCATTGTGGTTCCCATTCCCTCGTTCTCTTTCGTTTCAAGGGACTTTAAATAGACTTTGATATTCGTCTTTTGTATGGCACCATCAAGCGATTTACGGATCGCCTCCGGATGATTGTCGGGAGGAAGATATTTGCGCAGATAGGAAAGCACATAATCGACTGCCGTTTGGCTCGCAAGCTCGCCGTGCCGGTGTCCGCCGAGTCCGTCGGCCACGACAAAGAGAAGTGGCCACGTCCCTTCACGCACATCCACGGCAAAAGCATCCTCGTTATTCTTGCGCACGAGTCCGGCGTCTGATAAACCTTTGTAAGCGATGCGATCGCTCTGCATGACATTCATCTCCCGCTTGCTGTCACGTGATGGCTCGCTATCCGTTGCCCTCTCCCCCAACCGTTGAAGAAGTAAATATCACCTGTATCGTCGTACCTCATTTCAGGTAAAAAGACAAACGAAATTGAGCGAACAATTCATCCCGCTTAAAGTGAAATTGTATCATCTCGGCGTACAGACCGCAACTTGAGGGCATTTACACTCGAAGGACGCATCGGCTCAGGTTCTCATACGACGAAGACGCGCTATAAAAAAACCGTCTGAATTCATGTCAGGCGGCATAAGTAGAACCGCCCCCGGCAAGCGTGTTGACACCATATGGCGTACAGGCAGCGGAAGATCCTGCGTCAGGTCTTCCAGTGCGAACTCACGTCCCTCAGGAGATGTGAGAAACATTTGAATCTGAGCTTCATTTTCCATAGGCGAAAGAGTACACGTCGAATATATAAGCGTCCCGCCGATCGCCGTTGCCTTAGCGCCGCATCTCAAGATAGATTGCTGCAACGGCAGCAGTCGTTCGATGGTTTCCAAATTCACACGCGACCGGATTTCCGGTCGTTTCGAAAGCAATCCGAGACCGCTGCAAGGCACATCGCAAAGAACTCGATCAAAAGACTTGTCCCATGTGGAAGGAAGTCTGGATGCATCAAGGCAAAGACACGAGACATTGACGTGGCCGCGACGCTTCATTGAGGAAAGAAGATGATCCGTCCGCTCGGGTGAAACGTCACACGCGGTCACTTCTGCCTCATCGCCGGTGATCTCGGCAAGATAAGCCGTTTTCCCGCCGGGAGCGGCGCAACAATCGAGAATGCGATCTTTTTTACGTGCTCCGAGGAGCTGTGCGGCCAGCATCGCAGACTGCGATTGCAAACTAAAAAGCCCCTCACGGTATGCGGTAAGTTGGGTCACATCGCGCCCCATTGGCGTTAACGCGTGAGCATAGTCAGGCCAAAGCAGACATTGCGGATACCAAGAAGCTGTCTCTTGTCCTTCAAGCCACGTCTGAAATTCTTGTTGACGCCTCAGATCGGGACGTATTGCAAGGAAAGGAGGAGAGGTTTTCGACCATGCGCCGATCCGCTGGGCTCGCTCTTTTCCATGCCATGCTATAAAGAGCCGGTAGAGTTCCTCCGGCAAACCGAATAATAAAGCGTCGGCAGCGTCGTTATCCTCCGGGAGCTCAGGTTTAGAGCGCGCCAAACGACGCATAATGCCGTTTACAAAACCTGTCGCTCGTTTTCCTACTAAAAGACGGGTAAGGCGCACGCTTTCATCGCATGCCGCTCTTGGCGGAACGTGGAAAGAAAAATATAGTTGCCAGACACCTGCTCTCAAAATGGCGCGCACCCAAGGTTCAAGCGATGCGAGAGGACGTTTTGAGACCGACGAAATGGCATAATCGATTATTGGCAGGTCGCTTAACGTCCCCCACACCATCGCCGACACAAATGCTCGATCGCGTGCGTCGAGTTCACACGACGCCAGATGTCGCGACGCACTTTCATTTGAAAATGCGCCGTCATCCGTCACTTCACGGATGATTGTCACAGCAGCCTTGCGCGCTGGATCTTGTCGTTCGCGCTTTGCGGAGCGCGCTTTATCATGTCGTCTTCGTTGACTCATGTCACACGATATTTCATCAATTGCACATACTAAGCAACAAGAAGCTTAACGGCGTCGAGATCTCGACATCATAACGAGGCGTAACAAGTTTATAATCGCTGCCGACGTCGCCGCGACATAGGTGAGCGAGGCAGCTGACAAGACTTTTCGCGCATACGGAATCTCATCGGGCGCAAGGATTCCCGTTCGCCCGAGCATCTGAAGGGCGCGTCGACTCGCGTTGAATTCGACCGGAAGCGTGACAATATAGAACAAGACCGCCGCGGCGAAAAGCATGATTCCCACATTGATCAGCGTCTGGCCCGCAGTGCCCGGAATAAAAAATCCGATCAATGCAATGTAAGGCCCGAGCATCGATCCGATATTCGCGACGGGAACGAGAGATGAGCGAAATTGGTTAAGCGGATAACGATCGCGTAGTTGAAGGGCGTGACCCACCTCGTGCATGGAAACGCCGAGCGCTGAGACCGACGACGAATCGTACGTCGAATCAGATAAACGAAGTACGCCCTCGCGCGGGCTAAAATGGTCGCTCAACGTGCCGGAAACGCGCTCCACGGAAATTGCCTCAAGACCGTTTTCATCCAAGACGCGGCGCGCCGCCTGCGCTCCCGTATATCCGGATCGCGCACGTATCTGATTGTATCTCGAGAAACGCGATCGCACCAAAAACTGCGCAAACAAGCTAAAGAGCATGACGCCGATAAGCAGATAAAAATACCAGTACATGTACTTCTCCTAATAGTTCGATCGGCTTTTGCCGATACATTCTTTGTGACAGGAAGCGTATGCCTCCAAAATAATCTATCTTCTGTCGATTAATTTAATCATACGATCTTATTATAGAGGTTATGTGTCGATTTCATGAAAAAAACCGTGATATTTAAATCGGCAAATCGAAGCGGGCGTCTTCTTTAATATTGTGAGCGACCTCGTAAGAGAAAACAGGCGATTTAGATGGCATCTGTACCTTCAATAATTCAATCCACCCGCTTCCGCATTGAACAAGAAAACGCGTTTTATTGAAGATGGTGATGGTGCCGGGCTGTCGTGTCGCAAGTTTTACATATTCACCGCCGTGATGATCATTCGGAGCTGAGATATCACATCCCGTAAGTTCATTGATATCATCGTCGATGCGGGCGCTGAGAATTTTTACGCGTTCACCATTCATATAGGCGTACGCGCCGGGCCAAGGGTACATCGCACGAATACGATCATGGACTTCCTTTGCCGATAATGCGAAATTGACGTGTCCGTCTTCTTTCGCCAAACGGCGTGTCATGGTCGCACGCGATTCATCCTGCGGCACGGCCTGAAGTCGTCCCGCAACCCAGTCTTCCAAGACGTCGACGACAAGCTCACCGCCTTTTACAGCAAGTTTATACGTCAAAGAACCGGCATCGATATCATCTGTGATCGTCATTGAAGAAGACGCTATCAACGGGCCGGTGTCAAGACCACGGTCCATCAACATCAGCGTTACTCCAGTCTCTTGGTCGCCATTGAGAATAGCCGATTGTACGGGCGATGCGCCTCGATAGAGTGGGAGCAGCGACGGATGCACGTTGAGGAATCCGCGCTTCGGGATTGACAACATTTCCTCAGAAATCAATTGTCCATAAGCTGCCGTCACTGCCACATCCAGCGAAAGCTCGCACATAACACGCAACAACTCGGGATCATTGCCCTTTTCAGGCTGCAAAAGCGGTATCCCCTGTTCGTTCGCCCATTCGGCGACGGGCGGTGCAGCAAGCTTTTTTCCGCGTCCCTTTGGACGATCAGGTTGTGTTACGACCAACGATGGGCAAAATCCTCTGCGATCGAGACATTCCAGAATCGTTCTTCCAAATTCAGGCGTTCCGAAAAAGGCGTATCTGATCATAATTCTTGTGCATACTCCTCGTCCGGCGTTCCGGCGCCATAGTCCGTTAATGCTTCACCTATCGATTCTGAGGCATTTTCTTGTCGTTCTTTGTCTTCTGCATCAACACGATCTTCCGGCGACACTTCGTTCTTTTCTTCATCAAGCAACTTCTTCAATTCGTCAAGTGTAATTAAAGGCGTTTCGGAGCGCCGTCTGAAAAGAATGCCGTCGAGATGATCGCATTCGTGACAAACGCATCGCGCGCCTAACCCAGTCAAGCGAATTTCAAAAGATCTGCCGTCTTTATCCTGTGCTGACACAAGAACCTCCATAGGACGCTTTACGACACCGTAAAGATCAGGTATCGATAGGCAGCCTTCCATACCTTCCTGCTCGCCCTTTACATCTTTAATGTCGGGGTTAATAAAGACCATCGCACCGTTCTCATCACCGACATCCAGCACAAAAAGACGACGCAACACGCCTACTTGCGGTGCGGCAAGCCCAACGCCCTCGCCGTCGTACATCGTCTCCAGCATATCCTCGACCAGTGTCTTAAGACGCGCGTCAAATCGAGTGACAGGACGTGATTTTCGATTTAACGCAGGATCGCCTTCTTTTAGAATCATTCGCTTTGCCATAAGCCCTCTTTTCTGCAGTCAGTCTAGCACATAAGATACACGATAACAGTCACAGGGAACACATCTCTTGTCTTATCAATCAACGTCTTTATAGCGTTATATCAAAAATTCATATGCGAGCAAAGAGAACAACACAAGTCACGATTTGAACAACTAAATGAATCGTATTCGTTTTGCAGCAATCGTCATCATGAAAGCTCGCTAATATCGATGCGATAACGAAGCTTTATAGCGACGACCATGAGTCAATATCGAGTGTAAATGAGACGTTGTCTAAACGCTTTGTATGGTCGCCTGCGTGAAAAACAAGGCGTGACAATGATTCTAAAGAAGGATCACTAATCATCACACGGAAACGATAGCGGTGTCGGATTTTGGAGATTGGAGCAGGCGCCGGCTCTGTCACTTCGGTCGCGCTGAACGTTCCCCCGTAACGACGAATGAGTGCAACGACACGGTTATAAAAGACACGGGCCATTTGTTCCGCGGCACCTTCATCAAAGCTCTTGAACATGGCTTCTGCGATATGTCCGAAAGGAAGGTAACTCATGCGTCTTCGGAATACAATCTCTTCGCGATAGAACGTTTCGTAATCTTGTTTTGCGGCAGTGCGGACAACAAAATGATCGGGCTGCACCGTCTGAATGATGACACGCCCCTTTTTAAGACCGCGTCCTGAACGTCCTGCCGCCTGTGTCATCAACTGAAAAGCTTGTTCAGAAGATCGAATTTCACCCGTCCCAAGCAATTGATCGGCCGACAAAACAGCAGACAGCGTCACGTTCGGAAAATCATGACCCTTCGCGATCATCTGGGTGCCGACGAGGATATCGGCTTCTTGGCGCTCAAATGTTTCTAAAATTTCCCGGTGGGAGAAACGACCACGAGTCGTGTCCTGATCCATGCGGAGCAATCTTGATTCCGGAAATAATGCGCTCACCGCGTCCTCGACTTGCTGTGTGCCCGCCCCTGCAGCCATAAGTTCGTCGTTGCCGCACGCGGGACATTTCTCGGGAACCGCTGTCAACAAATCGCAAAGATGGCAAACCATCTTCTGCGGAAGACGCTCCGGCCGAAATGGGTGGCTATGTGTCGCTAACGCGACATCACAGCGTGGGCATCTCATCTGCCATCCGCAGACAGGACATATGATGGTGCGTGAATATCCGCGTCGATTGAGAAGCAGAATCGCCTGTTCTCTTCTTTCAAGTGTTTCCTGAAGCGCGATACGGAGCGGTTCACTAAAGAGCGTCACATTACCTTTCGCATATTCACGGCGCATGTCGATGATCTCGACGTCAGGAAGACCCTGATGCGAAATGCGATGCGGCAAGCGCAGCAACGTCGATTTTCCTGTTTCAGTGCGCCAGAAGGTCGAAATTTGCGGAGTCGCTGAACCCATAACGAGGACTGCTCCATTTAGGATCGCGCGCATCCGTGCGACATCGCACGCATAATAGCGCAGCATCGTCTCTGATTTGTAGCTCGATTCCTGTTCCTCGTCGACGACGATGAGGCCGAGGTTGCGAAGCGGCGCAAAGACGGCCGAACGCGCGCCCACGACGATCGGCACACTACCTTCCAATATACGCTGCCAAGTTTCATAACGCGCGGTCGGCGTCAGGCGACTGTGTAAAATCGCGGCTCGGTGACCGAATCGCGAGACAATGCGATGCATCATTTGAGGTGTTAGCGCGATTTCAGGCACCAGAATCAGCACCGTTTTCCCCGAAGAGAGAACCTTTTCCGCGGCGCGAAGATAGACTTCCGTCTTCCCGCTTCCTGTTACACCAAAAAGAAGAAATTCCGAGAGTCTACCCTTCCCCGCTTTTTCACCGGCATGGACGATCGCATCGAACGCTGTTTGTTGATCCGGTTTGAGTGTCGGAATCTCAGTAGTGAGCGCGTCGTCCGACCACGTATCCAACTCTCGCGCCGTTTGCTGCTTGAAAAATGTAAGGATACCGCGCTGACGAAGCGTGCGTAGGACGCTTTGACTGGCACCCGTCGCTTGACGTATTTCCGCCAACGACGCGCTCTCATGCTCCAGCAAGAGTTCAATTACGCGGATTTGCTTCATGCTGCGCAGCCGTCCCGCGTCAAGAAGATCCATCGCCTCATCGGGATCTGTGAGACGCGCGGCATGTTCCTCGCGGTCGCCGACGGCCAAAATTGCAGGCGGAATCATTGTATTCAACGCCTCCCCAATCGTACAGTAACAACGCCGCTTCAGCTCAAATGCTAGAGTGATCTGCTCCTCTGTCACCTGAGGTCGAGACGACACGAGAGAGGCGATCGACTTGACATCGCTTTCTTTAACATGTTCCGGAAGGGTGTCGGCAAGTTCGGTGAGGTAAGCGTTTATAGGCTTTTTTCGCGTGCCAAAGGGGACGGCAACGATCGATCCCGGAAGAGCGGCATCTTGTAGTGCCGACGGTATTCTGTAGGTCCACGCGCGGTCAAACGAGCGATTGGCCCTAGAAAGATAGACGATTCCGTAACGACTCACCTAGCATCATGTACGAGGTTTTGAATTTCCTTCATAAGCTCCTCGACGGCT
The DNA here is from genome assembly GCA_012799825.1 of Clostridiaceae bacterium. GTDB lineage: Bacteria > Bacillota > Clostridia > Saccharofermentanales > DTU023 > UBA4923. The sequence continues at coordinate 31,634 of JAAZKK010000072.1, forward strand.
TTATCACTGCTTACTTTTCTGATCGCTTTCCCCTTTTTGAATAGAAGGAACTGGTCACGGCCTCCTGCGAGTCCGACATCGGCCTCACGCGCCTCGCCGGGTCCGTTGACGGAACAGCCCATCACAGCGACGGTAATAGGTTCCTTGATGTCGGCGATTCGCCGTTCTACTTCCTCGGCAATGGCAATCAGCGGGACTTCCGTTCTTCCGCAAGTCGGACAACTGACAAGCCGTGCGCCGCGTCTTCGCAAACCGAGAGATTCTAAAATGGAATAGCCTGCGGCAACTTCGTCTATCGGATCGCCGGTCAAGGAGACGCGAATCGTGTCGCCTATTCCTTCCGCAAGGAGCGCGCCAATGCCGACAGCGGAACGTATCAGACCTTGGCTTTTAACTCCGGCTTCTGTCACGCCTACATGAAACGGATAAGGGAGTACTTGCGCTAAGATCCGATACGTCTCAATGAGCAGGCGCGGCGACGACGCTTTAGCGGATACACAAATATCGTAGAAATCGTAACGTTCGAGAGCTTTACAAGCCAACACGGCTGAAGCGGCCAGCGCTTCGGCTGTCACGCCGCCGTATGATTTGCGAATATTTCGATCAAGTGACCCGGCATTTACTCCGACGCGCACGGGAATACAGTGGCGTCGCGCGATGTCCGCAACCTGCCTCAGCCCGTCTTCTTCATGGATGTTGCCGGGATTGAGCCTTATCGCATCAGCGCCATAACGTATGGACGAAATCGCTAAGCGATAATCAAAATGAATGTCCGCAATCAGCGGGAGCGGAGATTGTTCATGAATAAGCTGAATCGCCTGCGCCGCCTCTGCGTCGGGAACAGCTACCCGCACAAGCTCACATCCGGCCTTCTCCAAGTCAAGAATTTGCTGAAGTGTCGCCTGAACATCTCGAGTGTCCGTCGTACACATCGACTGGACGGATATCGGCGCATCGCCACCCACAATGACGTTGCCAACCTGTAAGGCACGTGATGTTCTTCTTTTAAAAGATGTATTTGCTTCCACTCTCATTCACTCCATTTGGACACAGTCGGTTTACCACCCAAAAAGTCTTGATAGATCGAGCCAAAGGACGAATACTCCCAACGCCAGAAATATGACGACACCGGCGATGGACGTCACATTTTTGAATTCTTCAGAAAGAGACTTTCTTCTTATACCTTCGACGACCAGAATCAGAAGATGGGAGCCATCAAGGGGCGGAATTGGCAGCATATTCGTAAATCCGACCGCTACCGATAGAATACCGAACATCGTCAATATATCGGTGATGACTTCACCAAACGTTTTGCCGCGCGACACTGTGTCTGCGACAACCGTTACGACCCCTACGGGACCAGCAAAGCTGTCCTCCACGCCGAGTTGTCCTGTAAAAAGCATACCCAGCGAACGGAACGACGAACGAATGATGGCCATCGGGTATTGAAACCCTTGTGACAGAGCATCGCTGACACGTTTGGAATAAGCGAGCGTCAGTCCAAGAGGCTTGCGCGCAGAAATCATAAGAGGAGATACCTCAAGTCGAGTGCGTTTACCGTCGCGGATCACCTCCGCCGTCAGTTTCTTGCCCTCAGAGCGCGCGATCAACGTTTGAATGCGCGCATGATCTCCAAATGGTATCCCTTCGAGTGCGATAACTTGATCACCGGGCATGAAACCCTTTTCTTCGCGATAGGCGGCAGCATCGACTTCCACAATCATAAATGTATCTCGATCTTCCTGATAGATGATACCGAGCATCGGGCGCGGCGCGTCAAACTCCGGTTCCAAGACGGTCGTTTTCACTTCACCTTCTGCGTTCTTATAAGTAATCGTCCATGCAGAATCTTCATCGTGCACCATTTGTGTGATCCCGATGTCGAGTGTTGTATATATACGTGAGCCGTTAATCGCCACAATGCGATCTCCCGGCTCAATCTCCGAGTGCTCAATCATACTCCCCGGCACCGGTTGATCGACAACCGGAATCACTACTCCGTTAAAACAGAAAAGAATAGTGAACACGAGCAATGCCGAAAGCAAATTTACCAAAGGACCCATCGCAACGACGATGGCGCGCTGCCATCGCGGCTTGTTCATGAATAGACTCGGATCCTCCCGGTCAAACTCGGGATCGCTCATCTCGCCTTCAATGGCCGAATCTTCTCCAGCGAAACTGACGGAGGCGCCGATCGGGATCGCCTTGATATTGAAACGAACGCCATTTTTGACGCGTTCATAAAGAACAGGACCCATAAAAATCGAGAACTGTTCGATCTTAAAGCCGAGCGCACGCGCGGCAAGAAAATGGCCCAATTCATGCAACACCATAATTAGACTAAGGATGAATACACCGGCTAAAATACTAAATACGGTTGTCATACAGCAGTTATCTCCGCTTGGCGGATCACATCCTCCCGAACCTCTTGATGAACCGCCATCATAGCATCAAATGATGACTCATTTATGGACGACATGTGATTAAAATCATGGAGAGCACCGGCAATGAGCGAGAAGAGCTTAGGAAAGTCGATGTTTCCGGCTAGGAACAGACTTACGGCAGCTTCATTGGCGGCGTTCAGAACAAGCGGCATAAGACCGCCTTGTTGAACGGCATCGCGTGCCATAAGGATCGATGGGAAGACGTCTTCGTCAGGTGCGAGAAACGTGAGCGCACCGGATGTGGCATGAAGAAGATCGAACTGTTCCGATTCAGGCCTCAACGATCGATCAGGGAACGTCAGCGCAAACCGGATCGGCATCTTCATATCAGGCAGGCCGAGCTGAGCCAAAACTGAACCGTCAGAGAACACGGCCAATGAATGGACAATACACTCCGGATGGACGACAACTTCAACGCGCTCTGGAGGCAAATGAAAGAGCCGGCATGCCTCGATGAGTTCAAACCCCTTATTCATTAAAGTCGCAGAATCCACTGTTATTTTATTTCCCATCGACCATGTAGGATGCCTGAGAGCTTGGTCAGGCGTAACCGCAGCCAGCCCTCCTTTCGAAAATCCTAAAAAAGGGCCACCGGAGCACGTTAACATTACTCGAGAAAGCGCCTCTTCCGAAGCAGCAAGCGCGCATTGCCAAACGGCGGAATGTTCGCTGTCAACAGGGAGAATCCATGCCCCGCCTCTTGCAGCGCGACGTCTTACGACCTCACCGGCCGCCACAAGGGACTCTTTGTTTGCGAGCGCGATCTTTTTGCCGCAGTCTGCCGCGGCAAGCACCGGTTCGAGACCGGCAAAACCGGTAATAGCACCGATGACCGTATCGGCGTCCTGTAGCGAAGCGGCAAGCACCGCCCCCCTCCTTCCCACACCGATGACCGGCAGATCAGATGAGGAAGGAACAAGTAAAGACGGCGATGAATCTTCATTTTTTTGAATCTTCACGGTATCCGGAATATTCGAAATAAGCGGTACTTTATCCTCCGGCATGGCGTGATACCGCGCTTCTTCTCCGAGGAGCAACAACAGTGACTGGCGCGATGACTCATCCTGAACGCTGACATAGCGCGGATGCCAGATTCGGATCTGACTGGAAAGAAGTTGTACGTTGCGGCCACATGCCAGCGCTATCACATCTATGTTTTCTTCTTCGGCAACTTGCAGCGACTGCACGCCGATCGATCCTGTCGAGCCGAGCAAACTTAAAGATCGCGTCCGTTTGACAGGTGTTTTCAGTGATCGCGGGACGCGCGTTATAGCCTCAACGGAGCCACCTCGAATGCTCGATGAGCCTAAAGTTGGTGTAAACGACATGACTCTTACACCAAGCGTTGCGCCAACGTAGCAATCGCCAGCATCGTCGGGAGTGCCGTTTTCAAGCTGTCGAAACGATCACTGATGCCGCCGTGTCCGGGAAGGAGCGTTCCGAAATCTTTGATATTGCACCAGCGCTTAAGCGCAGAACTTGTAAGATCACCGAATGTTGAAACCGCGCTCATAAGTATAGCGGTGATTAGAGCGAAAACAAGAGAGCCTGCTGTCGAGAAGCCCAGCGGTTTCCCGATGAGTAGCGGCACATAGATCAAATAGAGAATAACTGTCATCAAGACACCGCCCAATGTACCTTCCCAAGTCTTATTAGGACTTAAGGTAGGCACCATTTGATGTTTTCCCCATGCCTTGCCGACAAAATATGCCGCACTGTCCGATAAAACCGTCGTGATGACCGCCAGCACAAAATAGCGCCAACCGATCGGATAGCCGTATAGCAGAGCAATCGACGACGCCAGTGGCAATGAGCACGAGAAAATAATCCACACATTGGCGATCACGATCGGTAATGCTTCAGAGCCTCGCTTCCAAAGCCTCGGCAACCCGATGAGCGGAAACAACACGACGAGGAATAGCGCATAGACTCCGAGACTTCGTAGTGCGAGCGTCGCATCGACCGATTTTACGAGCTCCATCGGAAGTCCGCGAACGAAACTATCCTTCAATATTCCCAGATACGCCGTAAGACCGATAAAGACCGTCATGAGCGCTGTCGGGATAACTTTAAGTCCCGGCATGCGCAGATTGACGGCTTTCACATGTTCGATCGTCATCATGAACGTGATGAATATAAACAGGATTATAGGGAAAAAAGCCACCCAACGTCCAGGAAGGATAAAAACGATGAGTACAATACCCTCTATGGCACCTGTTCTCACTCGAGTCATCAGATCGCTGTGATCTTTTCTTGTTCTTGTCGTTTTATGTATTCTCTTCTTGCGCACCGGAGATGGATCTGTAACCATGGGCGCTCACCTCATTCCGTATATTAATGTGCTGACCTAAAGTCTTCGTATAAGAAAGAGCTCGCAGATATATTATGAGCTGCCGTAACGTCGCTTGCGACTCATGAAATCTGCAATCGCAGAATCAAGCTCTTTCTCACCGAAATCTGGCCAGAGTGTGTCATCAAAATATAGTTCCGCATAAGCTGCTTGCCACAATAAAAAATTGGAAAGACGCATTTCACCGCCTGTGCGGATAATAAGATCAGGATCCGGAACATCGGACAAATAAAGGTAGGAAGCGAAACGATCTTCATCTATCGCCTGAGGGGGCTCTCCTCGTTCGACGGCATCTTTTATAGCGGAGTGTGTCGCTGTGACGATTTCACGACGTCCGCCATAATTGAATGCGATGATCAGCTGTAAACGATTTCGATCGGCAGATGTCGTTTCAGCCTCGTCCATCGTCTGGGTTAAAAGCGGCGGCAAACCTTGCCGATCTCCCATAAATCGGAGACGCACGCCTTCTTGGCGCAATTCGTCCGCGTATTTATTGAAATATAGGACAAGCAAACGCATCAGACCGCGCACTTCGCGTTCCGAACGCTTCCAATTCTCCGTCGAAAAAGCGTAGAGCGTCAGATAAGCGATGTCGCGCTGAATGCAAAGTCTCGAGAGCTTATGTACATTTTCCGCACCTGTTCGATGTCCGAATTCAGCACGTCTGCCCTGACGCTTGGCCCATCTGCGATTGCCGTCCATAATGACGGCTAAATGTCGCAGCTTATTGTCCGTCGTCTTCAGACTGTCTTTATCCACGGAACTGTCAGATCTCCATCAACTCTCGGTTTTTATTTTCAACCGTGGTGTCGACATTAGCGATGTATTGATCCGTCAACTCCTGTACATCGTCACAAAGTTTGAAGGACAAATCCTCCGGAATCAACTTGTCTTTGCCCATCGATTTAAACTTATCGTTAGCATCACGACGGATATGTCGTATGGTGACTTTCGCGCTCTCTCCTTTTTTTGAGACATCACGCGTCAACTCGCGGCGACGTTCTTCTGTCAATGCAGGAAAAACCAAGCGAATGCAGCGGCCGTCGTTGACGGGATTGATCCCAATGTCCGAGGCTTGTAGTGCGCGCTCGATTTCCTTGAGCATCGATGTATCCCAAGGCGTAATGACGAGAAGTTTCGCTTCCGGAATCTGTACATTCGCAATTTGCTTGATCGGTGTCGGCACCCCGTAATAGGACACTGTAACGGGATCTAGGACGTGCGGGTTTGCCCTGCCGGCACGAACCGTGCGCAAGTCGGCTTCCAACGCCTCGATCGTTTTTTTCATCTGATCTTCATAATCTTCCATCAACAGGCTGATTTCATCGATCGTCGACATATGTTTACCTCCTCCTTCAAAAAAAGGACTGTTACATCATGTTACCAGATTACCGCGCACTAAAAAAAGCTCGATAATCTTTTATAGCACAACGCACTCAAAATAAGTTGAATGAAAAAGAGAACTGAGAAACCGGAAACGCAAGTCATCTAAGTCAACGTTCCGCGACCACCAATGTTCCTATTTTTTCACCCTTCGCGGCGCGAATAACCAGATCAGGATCGCTGTTTGAAAACACAAGCAGCGATAAATTGAAATCACGACAAAGCGCTGCCGCAGTCGCATCGATCACACCAAGTCGATTTTCTAAAATCTCATCGTACGTGATCGTGTCATAACGCACCGCATCCGGAAAACGATGCGGATCTTTGTCGTAAACACCATCTACTTGTGTCGCCTTGAGTATGACGTCGGCATGGATCATCGCCGCGCGGAGCGCCGCCGCGGAATCGGTTGAAAAGAAAGGATTGCCCGTCCCGCCGGCAAAAATGACGACTTTGCCCTCATCAAGAAAGCGACGGGCTTTTACGGCATCGACCGGTTCGGCCACGGTAGGCATCGGCACTGCCGTCATCAACTCCGCCTTTAATCCTTGGCGAGTCAAGGCATCTCGTAACGCGATGCCATTCATGACAGTGGCCAGCATACCGATTTGATCCGCCTCTGTGCGATCCATGTTCTTGGAGAGGCGCCCACGCCAAAAGTTGCCTGCGCCGTTGACAATTGCGATCTCGTGACCGTTCTCGACAAGACGTCGTACCAGTTCCGCCGCGCGGTCAAGCGCATCCGCATCCAGTCCGAAGCCGTTCTTGCCGGCAAGTGCCTCGCCGGACCATTTCAAAAGAAGTCGTTTATATGCCATCGTCTTTCTCCTATATTCGACCGCCTACCGAATCCTTCAGGAATGACTAAAGAATCGCGAATGCCCGAGCATTATGTCATAAAAGGCATCCTGTCCGACAATCTAAAGGGGGCGCATCAGCGCCCCCCGGTATACACGATTCCGCTCTTATTTATTGAGCTGTGCGGCGACCTCATCTGCAAAATTACAGTCTCTTTTTTCAAGGCCCTCACCCATTTCGTAACGCACAAAACGGCGCACATGGATATTCTCGCCGATGCGACCAGAAAGTTCCTTGATGACTGTCTCACAGGTCTTGCTGTCGTCTTTAATGAAAGGCTGATCGAGCAAGCAGATATCTTTTATATATTTTTCCATCCGTCCCTCGACGATTCTGTCGACAACGGCCTCCGGTTTACCGGATTTCAATGTCTGAGCGTGAACCAACTCGCGCTCTCTCTCAATAACTTCCTCGGGTACTTCCTCACGACGCACATAAAGCGGGCTCATCGCTGCTACTTGTAGCGCAAGATCGTGAACAAGTGTACGGAAATCCTGGTTATTTGCAGCAAAATCGGTCTCGATATTGACCTCGATCAATACACCGATACGGCCGCCGGCGTGAATGTACGCATCCACGATGCCCTCGGCTGTAATGCGGCTGGATTTTTTCTCCGCCGTTGCGAGATCGTTCTTGCGCAGCCATTTAATCGCTTCATCTATGTCACCGTTAGAGGCTTGAAGCGCTCTTTTACAATCCATCATACCGGAGCCGGTAAGATCTCTGAGTTCTTTAACCATTTGTGCCGTAATTTTCATACTTAAACTCCTTCATTCTTCGGTGATCTATCTTTTATCTGAATTAATTTGTATCTATTTCATGCCATTAAAATGCGTCGGACTCATCGTACATGTCTTCGTCGTCATAGTCACTATCCGGTTCTTCATGAACGGACGGATCGGTAGATTCATCTTCGTCCAGACGTCTGACATCGAAACCTTCTCTGCCTTCAATCACAGCGTTGGCCATGACACTGGTAACCAGTTTAATGGCGCGAATCGCATCATCATTTCCCGGGATAACAAAATCGACTTCATCCGGATCGCAGTTTGTGTCAACGATAGCAACGATCGGAATTCCCAGACGACGGGCTTCCGCAATCGCAATATGCTCCTTTTTCGTATCGACAACGTAAACACAGGTCGGAAGCTGTTTCATGTTCGCGATGCCGCCAAGGTTTCGTTCAAGCTTGTCAAGTTCATTCTTCAATTTCGCGACTTCTTTTTTCGGAAGATTGATCCACGAGCCGAGTTCTTCAGCTTCGCGGAGTTCATGCAGGCGTTCAATACGCTGTTTAATGGTTCTAAAGTTCGTCAACGTTCCGCCGAGCCAGCGGTGATTGACATAAAACATGCCGCAACGCTCCGCTTCTTCGCGAATGGCGTCCTGTGCCTGTTTCTTTGTGCCTACAAAAAGTACCGTGCCGCCACGCGACACAATTTCGCTGATAAAGCGATACGCAATCTCAATCTTGCGGATCGTCTTTTGCAGGTCAACAATGTAGATCCCATTGCGCTCTGTGAAAATGTAGGGCGCCATTTTTGGGTTCCAACGACGGGTTTGGTGGCCGAAATGCACGCCACCCTCAAGTAACTGTTTCATGGAAACGACTGACATAATACCTCCTGTTTTGTCCTCCGGCGCACGCTTCACCTCTGATATCAGGGCAACAGGTGCCACACGCCGTGTGTTTTCCGTTGTCGATCATAGCATAAAAAACGGTCATCGGCAAACACAAACCAATTTTCTTTTTGATCGTTAATTGCAAAAGTAATCTCATCTCATTCGTGAATATACGTTCTGCAAATTGGCATTGAACAGTAACCTCTAAAGAACTTCTATTGGGTTAGATCTTCATCTATCCATGCGACGATTCGGTAATCGTTTGTTTTGTCATATGTACCAAACGCAAGACCCGTTTGGATCACAATGGGGTTTTCGCCGGAAGCGCCAGAAATAAACAATTCAGGGTGGTCGTTGCCCGCTTGTGTCTTCGATAAAAAGGCGATTTTCGAACGATCAGGCGACATAATTCCATCCCAAGTTATCCGATTGGTAACAGCGGGCAGGATACGCTTCATGTGATCATCTTGATAACTAATATAATCCCAAAATTCGGTAATCTCTGATGTCGCATCGATAGTAACCAAGAATGGAACAGAAGAACCGTCTTTCGTTGAATCTATGTCATAAACATAGGTACAAAGCATCTTTTTCTCGTCCACCCACTGTCTGAACTCAACGTGACCATTTGGAATGACCCAGTAACGGTTGCTCGCATCACTATAGATGCTTCTTAGAGACAACGATTCGACAATAGATCCGTCTGGTTGAATGAAATAATCATTTGTCTTTATTCTATTCACAACAAGCTCAACGGCTGAGCTCTTTAGATTGTCTACTGGTACGCGATAGACACTTGCATCCTGATCACTTATGTACATGCCATCCCGTTTTGAATTGCAAAAATAAAAATAATTATCTGGTCCAAATTTCGCACCCCAGTGAATCGGAATATCTGAGAAAGCGCCCTGTTCCTTAGTGACAAGTTCCGAAACATTAACATATGTACCATCATTTTCAAGCCAACCAACTGTCGATCTTCCACCTAAATGCTGTTGATCGACCCGAATAGCCATTCTTTGACAATCGGGTGATAGTGCCTGCCCATAGAGGGGGTGAGTGACCGCGTAGTAACCATAGGGATAAACTCCTGATGGCAGATCAAAAGTGCTGAGAGGTTTAAATCTACCCGTTTCCGGATTGATCAAGATTACGGAGATCCAGCCTGATACATCTTTGACAGCAACAATACCTTTCATTTCAAATTTCTCTTCATCCGGCTGGTGTGAATCCTGCGTTTCAGTAGGTTTACTGTCTTCAACAAATTGAGATGAAGTCTGAGGTATCTCGAAAGAGGTATCGTGCGTCTTAGTGGGTTCATGCTTGTCTCTACTAGGACTGCAACTGATAACTAAAGCGAGTAACATGACTAAAATTAAAATAATGATTGCAATTCTCTTTTTCATCTTTTCATCCTCTGCTTGATAACTCCTGAATTAATAGTATATTAATTTTCTCCATATTGTACTGTCAAGAAGCCGAGCTGGGTCAAAGTCGGGTCAGGCAGCATCTCCGCACCACCACAAGATAGCCATCAGCAGAGAAGTCCCATCCTATACCGTCAAACCGCTTAGGTACTACAAAATCGCAATTACTAACTTCTTCGAAGTATACCATTCCCCCAGCATATTTATTTTATTTATAACAATTGATTAAAAAATGAGATCATAACACCCTTTACGTCGGGTCTTAACGCGATTTTGTCGCTGTGATACACTTTTAAAAGGTATAACAATGCGATTTGCGCACAAAAGGGCAAGACGCTCTGCTGTCCATACCGCATTTACGGCATGTCAAGCCGAAAATATTTTGAATATTGGGAGAGATTGTATGTTATCCAATTCACTACTTAAATTTGCCGCCTCTGAGCACTGGCAGGTGTATAAAGAAGACGCCTGCGTTTTCGGCACCGTCAACGGCTACTGCATCACCGCATCGACAAGCGACGCCCTCACTACTTTTTTTGTTCCTGTTGCCGGTATTGCACCGGAGAATCTTATTGAACTCACGGTCTGGCTTGAGAAAACGCGTTTCCCGCTCGTGCTGATTAATTACGAAATGACAGATAATTTCATGGCTATCAGGGCGAAAGACACGGCCTTTTCCGGTACGGCAGCACAGATGAAGCACTTCCTTGATATTCTCACCGAAAAACTCGATGAGCTTGATATCGATCCGGACGTCTGTGCCATTTGCGGGCTACCCGCAGATCATCGCGCACTCTATGTGGGTCTCTTCTGCCATATTCACGCCGATTGCATTCATAAAGTCGGTATCGATTTTACGAATCCCAAACGCGACGTACATAGCAACGCTGTTTCTGAGATGGAACTCTTGCTTCTAAATGACGCCAATGACGCTCTCGCCGATGAAGAGCTCCCCGAGGAGCCGTCTTTGGATGAGAACGCGGATTCTCTATCCGGTAGCAACACTGTCGAATCAGCCCCGCTCATCGAAGATTCCAACATCATATCAGCAACAGCCGTAACGTCGGGTGTCGTCACGACTCTCCCCTTCTCTGATGAGATCGATCCGTCATCTACACCTTCAGATGGAGAAGAAGCAGATGATTCATCCGAGGAGCCGACACCGTCTGGCAAAAATGACACACCCGAACCGGTACCTGAAGAACGACTCCTAGAACTTGCCGAACCTTTTATGCCTTATGAGGAGGCTTTCCTCAGCGATCTTGCCGCTCTTATCGCCATTCCCAGTGTCCAAGGGAAAGAAGAAGAGGGTGCGCCGTTCGGTCAGGAACCGAAGCGCGCGCTTGAAACTTTTCTTTCAATGGCTGAGCGGATGGGCTTTCACACTGTCAATGTCGACAATGTAGCAGGCTATGCCGAAATGGGATCAGGAGACGAGATGGTAGCTTGTGTATGCCATCTTGACGTCGTCCCCGCAGGCAGCGGCTGGAATCAGGATCCGTGGGAACTTATCCGCGACGGCGACACAATCTCAGGGCGCGGCGTCATAGATGACAAAGGACCTGCCCTAGCCTGTCTCTATGCGATGAAAACACTGAAGGACGATGATCATTTTGCACCAAAACGTCGTATCCGCCTGATTGTCGGTACTAATGAAGAATCAGGAAGCCAGTGTCTTGCACATTACGGCCGTTTTGAAGAGATACCTGTCGCAGGTTTTACGCCTGACGCCCGCTTTCCAGCCGTCTACGCTGAAAAGGGCATCGCGCATCTTAGACTCACCATGAAACGTCATAGTGAAGATGCCATTAAGGAAGCGTCTGCAGGCAGTGCGGTTAACATGGTTCCAGGATCCTGCGAAGTCCTTTTAAAAGATGGCACGCCGATCACATATCAAGGGCAAATGGCACATGCCAGTGCACCTGAACTCGGTATTAACGCCATTGCGGAAGCCATGGACGCGCTTGCGACAATGTTTGAAAAAGACGGCCGTCAAGATGCATTTGTCGATTTCTTCAACACCGTGCTCGGACGGGAAACCGACGGTCAATCTATAGGATTCGCTTTTTGCGATGAGACAGGAGCGACGACCGTCAACGCCGGACTTCTTTCCATCGACGAGAACGAGGCCGCATTGTCACTTGACATACGCTATTCGGCACACCTTGATTACGAGGAAGCAAAGACACGCCTCGTAGCTATTGTTGAACCTTTTGATGTAGACGTCTTCTGGGAGAGCCATGTTTCGCCGCTTTACCTTCCAAAGACATCGCCGCTTATCCGTGCACTGATGGACACGTACACGGAACTCACTGGTACTTCAGGCGAACCGCTAACGATGGGCGGCGGCACCTACGCCCGCACACTCCCCAATATATGCGCATTCGGATCAGTCTTCCCCGGGCAACCTGAGGTAGCGCATCAAGCGAATGAACATGTAAAGATAGCGGAACTTCTCGCAGGCGCCAGGCTCTACCAAGAAGCTCTTAAGCGTCTTGCCAACTGGGAATGACGCTTTAACGACTTCTGCACCAGAGAAGACTTCCGGTGAATGCGCTAACACAATAATATTATTTGATTCATTTAGTCAGAAATGATCCGAGATCGGAATGCCCTCTCGGATTTTTTCTATGTGAAAACGAAATTGAATAAAAATAAATTGATAACATATGTGACCAAATTGTCAGTTTATTCTTTTCTATGTTAGAGTTAGTCATGACTAACTCAATCAAAGCGGGCCACATTGTTGTTCATAGAGTTCATACGAACAAAGAACAAAGATGCGTGAGACTTTAAATCTCTGATGGTCTGAATCTGAACTGATTAGTTTCAATAAATACATACACATAGAGGAGGATGAATTAATGATGTATTTAAAGAAGTTATTGGTAGTAGGCGCACTCGTTTTGAGCCTCTCTTTAGCTGCTTGTAACGGTCAGACTCCACCTGATTCGACTGACGCGCCGACTCCGTCTAATCTGCCGAAACAGATGCAGCAACAAGATCAACCTGATGCCTCTCTGGCGGATTGGGACGGAACTTGGAGGAACATGATCAGCTTCTTAAGTGAAGATGACGAAGGTTTACGTGAGGCGTTGGAACATGTAGCTGAAGAACACGATATGACGGTAGATGAATATATCGAACATGAGAAGGAAGAGAGTGTACCCTTCGAAAAAATGGTGATCGACAGCAATGCGGAGACGATTACCTTCTACGAACTATACAGGGACACAGACGGTAAGACGGCTAAGTATACCTATAAGGAGGCCTTGGAATTTTCTCATGGCGGCGCCAACTTTAATTGGTATGTTTTCGAAACCAAAGATGCTTCTGATCATCCTATTGTTCTCCTAATGGAGATCCATGGCGAAGAAAACATGGCGCACTTCCACGTTCGTGCAGCAAAGTCAATTGATGAAGCCATGAAGGATGAGCATTGGTATCCAACATTCATGGACGAGAACATTCCTCTTTCCATGATTGCTGAAGAATTAGAACATCACGATGAATCTCATGGACATCATGACCATGACCATTAATGGTTGACGAAATCAGGGTTTGTCGCTTATGTCATTATTTGCTTTCAAAAGCGAGAGAGACTCGGAAAGGTATCCTCTTCTCAAGAGGATCCTTTCCATTGTCCTGCTTATATCTATTGTCATGAGTATTTTTTTGCTCAGTGCCTGTCGGAGAAATGAGCAGGTCATAGACGGTTCTCTGGTATATACCTCTTTTTATCCCGTTTACGATTTAACCAAATCCGTTGCGGAAGGAACGGATATTCATATCGATATTCTAATGCCGGCGGAACAAGATCCCCATATGTGGGAACCGACTCCTCGCGATCTTCAAAAATTGGCCGTTGCCGACATGCTTATAGTTAATGGGGCTAACATGGAAGAACGTTGGTTAGCCGGTATAAGAGAAAGCTTGCCCAATTTAAAAATTGTCGATCTATCGGAAAATGTTGACTTGATAACGTATAAGGGACAGGCTTCGCTGGGCGAATTTCAGTATATGGTCAAACTGGATCTGGTGGGAAACCGGGTTTATCCCATCGAATTCGGTCATACCCATGAAGAGTTTATGCGAATTGCATTTATTAAGACTGATGGTCAAGAAAAGAAAGAGGATATGATCGACTACGCCAAAGCCGTCATGCTGGATCAAGGAGAGACGGTGGAACAATACAGTTTGATCGAAGTCGAGAACGAAAAGGTCTATCAAATGAAGATGGGTCATACTTCCGGAATGATGTATTATCAAGTTCCTGAAAGCGGCAGCTACTACCTGATATCGGATCGCTTATCAGAAGCGCTGTTAAGTTATCGCCTCTTAGAGGAAGAAGGCGGCGAAGACCTGCCTGTGGAAGTGATTCTGACGGGTTCCACCTCAAGCTTGGACAAAACAACGTACGACCCGCATTCTTGGATGTCGACGATCAATGCCAAGATTTATCTTAATGCGATCAATCAAAGTCTGGCCGCGTTTTACCCCCATTACTCCAAAAAATTTAATAGAAATAAGGTTCGAATGGTCAACGAACTGGCTCTTTTGGAGCATGAATTCAAGGATAAATTCGCTGCCAAGGAGAACAAGGTCTTCGTTGTTACCCACTATGCCTATGCCTATTTGGCCAGAGACTTCGGCCTGGATCAATACCCCCTTCAGGGATTAACCAGCATGGGATCGATCAGCCTGCATACCCTCCGACGTGCCATCGCCTTTTGCAGGGAAAACCATGTGAGCAAAATTTTCTATGAAGCAAAAGGCAATAGCAGAGACGCTTACACCATTGCATGGGAAATCGGAGGCGATGCCGACACCTTGAACTCTATGGAGTTCGTCAGCAAAAGCGAGGAGGTCCGATATATCGATATCATGCGGGACAATTTAGAACGATTAGAACAATCAATGAGGTGAACAGAATGAGTGCAAACGCTTTGCAAGTGTCGAAGCTGTCGTTTTCATATACAGAAGATCCGGTTCTTACGGATGTAAATTTTAAACTTCCCGAGCAGGAATGTATGGTCATTTTCGGCAGCAACGGCTCCGGTAAATCTACCTTGCTGCGCCTAATTCTAGGACAACTTCGTGCCAAGTCGGGCGATATAGAAATTTTCGGGCAGGAAGTTCAAAACAAGAAAAATTGGCAAGATGTCGGCTATGTTCCGCAAACAAATGTGACCAAAAGTGTGGCCTTTCCGGTTACCAGCGCAGAAATATTAGCCAGCAGTCGTTATAGATATTTGAAGGGTTTTAGAATTGCTCGCAAAAATGAGTATGAATCGGCTCTGAAAGGGCTGGAGCGTTTTGGCTTGGCCGAGTACGCCCAAGTTCCGTTCAGTGAATTATCCGGCGGACTGCAGCAACGGGTCATGATTGCCCGCGCCATGCTGGACAAACCCAGGA
>JAAZKK010000114.1 GCA_012799825.1 Clostridiaceae bacterium
CTGATTACGATCGTAATGAACCTGAAAAAGAGCCTGCGGGATCTTTTATTGACTTTTTTTCAGCTATGGCAACGAGGTCTTATTTGGAGGCCTCAGGCAAAATACGCTTTTGGGCAGTAGCCCCTATATTAAAAACAACTGCCCTGCTGATGTATAGCGGAATCGTGTGAACGATGTCCCATACACCGGTGGGCAGCTGTCGTTTTCTCTCATGACTGCGCTTCCTTTTTCAGAATTTCACGCACCAAGAGGTAGCTGTTATGCTTGATTCTTTGGGCGATTTTCTCGATGAGATATTCCAAACACCAGTGGGCAAGCCGGCTGGACAGCTTGCCCGGCAGTGTGTGGATGTCTGTTCCCGTGCATATCGTTGTTGTTCGATGAATAAAGCTTGCCCGTCCGACTGTGGGTATCTGGTACTGCTTCGGCAGCGCTGATGCGTCGAAATGAGTTTGCCCGTCCGTGTGTGGATGCCTGTGACGATCCGCAGGAGAAACTGCTTTACGGTCAAGCCTGCTCGCCCGACTGTGGATGTCTGATGTTCCGATTTATCCTAGGAAATCGCGGATGTGCGCCGGATCTTTATCATGTTGCTCTTTCGTCGTATCGGGGTGTCCAATTGCGATGGCAAGACGGAACTTCTCTCCTTCTTCCATGCCGAGCAAGGCACAGCAGTTTTCAGGATCATCCGGCATAAAAGCAGCGCGCGGCATACCCAAGATGACGCTTCCTAATCCCATTGATTGTGCGGCGAGCGCTAGAATACCAACTGCGATGCCGGAATCGGCGGTGGCCCAGGTCGTGTCTTTAGCTGAGACAAAGACGACAAGAGGAGCACCATAGAATATACTGTCAGCGTTGCGACTCTTTAGGCGGTCAAGCATCTCCGGATTATGGTGAAAGCAGCGTTCATCGACAGCTTTGATGATCTTCTGATCTGTAACGAATGCGTAGCGGAGCTCTTGAAAGTTTTGCCCCGTCGGTGTCGCCAACGCGGCGCGCTTCAACGTATTGATTTCAGCTTCAGTGAGCGGATCTTTCTTGTAGCGACGAATACTGCTGCGCTCCTGTATCAATTCCAGTGTCCGGTTCATTTCTTTCATGTGTTACATCTTCCTTTCGTAGTCGATTTTGTTTTGATCGTTATGCTTTAAGGATGCTGGGCATCCAAAGCGAGCCTTCGAACAACTTTGCCATGGTCACCACAGTTACATTATCTTCAGTTCGGCATACACTGATTTGTGTCAAGACGATATGTTCGGATGATGCTAGGCATTTTGAGAGAGCTTTTGAGAGCTTTTGAACGACAATGCCAAGATCATCGTAATTATCTTATCTCTAGTTAAATATTTATTATGGTTGATTGACATGTTCTGATGACGCATTGCATCCAAGGTGAGACTCTGAGCGGCTGCGTCTCGATCATTTCATATCTAGCTTAACACAGGTTGATTTGTAATGAATTATTTTATTCATGCATATTATTTCCTTAATATATATCGAACAAGATTGCCCGTAACCATCTGCCAAAAACACTGATTCTGTCTTATGAAATTAGCGGTTCTATTTTATAGTCAACTGAAATAATTTATCAGTAATCTTCCCTATTGATTATCCTTTGTATTTCATAATTTTCGCTTATTCTCACTCTTCATTATTAAACGTTCAACAAGTGATAAAGATTGATAATTAGGCATTATAAACAGTTCATATCCGTTCTGTTCGCCATATTTCAGCTTGTTTTCAGTTTCTCATATACGTTCCTGTACCAGTTCGAGTTAATTAGCTCTCATCGCCTAACAGCCACTTAGCTATGTCAAATACGTTTATCCCCTCCATTATTGTCATAGGGTGTTTTGTATTTGACAATAGTATTTTAGGATAGGCGTCCTTGATAGGAAATATGGGAGAAAGCCCTCTTTCCAATGTTTGCTCTCTGATTATATCGTCAGATACCAGTTGCCTAGATAGGCTTAGAGTACAGCACTATCTTTAATACTTGAAAATAATTTTTTGATTTTTTAGTCCCAACATTTCGCAAGTCCAGTTTTTAATCTATTATAAAGATAAAATCAAAGACACTATTGTTTTGGGTCTATTCCCTCACGATCAAATTTGAATCGAGGTTATTGGAGGATTGAATGAAAATAAATGCCATTCTAGACCAAATTGAACTTGGAAACTATGCATTGCCGGAATTCCAACGAGGATATGTTTGGAATCGCGATCAAGTTAAGAAATTGATGAACTCACTATATCGTGGCTACCCCATAGGCAGTCTCCTAACATGGGTAACCGTAACGAATCCCGATATCATGCGAGGTGAAGAGGTCAAAAAGCAAGGAACAGTGAACCTAATCCTGGATGGCCAACAAAGAATTACATCTTTATACGGGATCATCAAGGGGCATGAACCAGCATTTTTTGAAGGTGACAGCAAGGCATTTACAGGACTCTATTTTAATGTGGAAACAGAAGTTTTTGAGTTCTATATGCAAACTAAAATGCAATCAGAGACAGGATGGGTAAGTGTCACCGAAATCATGCAAAAAGGTGCGGGAAATTTTGTTGAGCAGAATCCGGAATACTTATCGTATCTCACAAAGCTCAACCAGATAAGCAATATCAAGGAAATAGACATTCCTATTCAAGAGGTGACCGGTTCAGATAAGACGGTCGACATTGTCGTAGAAATATTTAATAACGTAAATAGTGGGGGGACGAAACTCAGCAAAGGAGATTTAACGTTAGCTAAACTATGTGCTGAATGGCCGGAGGCCAGACAAAAACTCCGCGGCGTTCTAGAAAAATATAGTTGTCATGGCTTTGAGTTCCGAATGGAATGGCTTTTACGATGCATTACAGTCTACTTGACGAGCCAGCCCTACTTCTCGTTCCTTTCGACCATTAATATAGACAAGTTCAAGAAGGCCTTACCTGAAACAGACAAAATGATTGAAACAATTTTGAACCAAATCGGTTCACGACTGGGGCTAGATCATGACCGAGTTTTACAGAGTAAGTTTGCAATCCCGGTAATCATTGAGATCATTAAATTGGAAGGCGGCAAGATACTAGATGCTGGTCATTGGAGCAAAATTCTCTATTGGTATATCCACACCTTCTTATGGGGACGATACTCCGGCTCAACCGAAAGCATACTTGCTCAAGACTTAAATGTGCTCGAGGCAGGCGGTGGAGTTGACGGATTAATAGAACTAATGAGCAGATCAAGGGGAGATCTAAGAATTAAACCAGAACACTTCATCTCTTGGAGCAGGGGTTCTCGTTTCTATCCGCTTTTATACATGATGACAAGAATGACCGGTTCAATAGACTGGATGAGTGGAATAAAACTTAAAGAGGCTCTGTTAGGCAAGTTAGCCTCTTTAGAATTGCACCACATCTTCCCTAAAAAAGTACTATATTCGCATGACTATTCAAAAGCCGATGTAAATGCATTAGCGAACTACACTTTCTTAACAAAAGAAACGAATATTTCCATTTCTGATCGAAAACCTGAAGACTATCTGCCACAAATAGCAGCCAACTATCCTAACGCTCTGTCAAGCCATTGGATTCCGAAAGAGAGCGAACTATGGCTAGTCGAAAATTATCATGAATTCATGAAAGCACGACGCGAGCTTCTCGCCTCAGCCGCTAATGAGCTCCTAGACGGATTGTACTCTAGTAGCGAGGCTACTGTAATTTTCCAAGTGCAACGTGGCGATGTTCAGCAACAAACACCTGATATAGTTTTCGACTCGAAAGATGAGGACGAAATCGTTCTCAGCGCTTCTTACTGGATGGAAGAAAAGGGATTTGATAGCGGCGAACTCGATTATGAGCTTGTGGATGAAGAAGGCAATCTTCTTGCTACTTTTGACCTCGCGTGGCCAGATGGCGTTCAAACAGGCCTAAGTGAACCGCTTGCACTCCTGATCAATGAACCACCGGAGATTTTACGTAAAGCAAATGCTGCGGGCTTCAAATTTTTTACAGACATAAAAGAATTCATGGAATTCGTTGAGAGTACGTATTTGGTCGCATAACAATTATTATCAGTCTGAAAAACTCTGCAGACGATTTTGTGCAAATAATTGTAGAAGAATATAACTTTAGAATTTTATTGATTAGATTATTGTATGATAGAGTTTCGGTCTTTGAACATGCAAAATCAATCCAAAAATTGTGCTGATATCTTTACCTCTTAACAGAGATACGTAAGGCGGCGGAGCTTCGAATAGGAGGACGCTTATGAAAAGGGCAGAAGTGGCGGGGCGCGGCCTGCTGATGGCGACTTGTATCATCATACTGGCATCGGCCTTGCCGCTCTCGTTGTGGACATTCAATATAGTCCATGTGGCGGCGCCCTTTGACGTGCCTGGGGACGATTGGGCCGCCATAGGCTGCATAGTCGGAGCGGCTACGTATCTGTGGTCTATACTGCCTGCGGTTTTAGGCATTGCATACTCAAAAAAAGCATACCGTTATAAGCGCTGCAGGGTGCTGGGCTGGTTAACGGCAGCTCTACTGTTCGCATGTGCCGTGATGCAACGAGGGTTTTTCCTGATTACAACGCTGCCGCTAGCCGTCATGACAGTGCTTTATCTGATTGCAGCCTACGCCCCGAAGCGCCGGGAAGATCGGGAAGGCCGGGAGGGTGTCAAATGAAAAAGCTACTGATGACGATTATGCTTCTATGCTATTCTGCTGTCTTGCCTCCTGTGCGCTACACAGGATAACGGAGAAATCAAAGTGCCTATCCGTGGAAATCTCATCAATCAACACAGGTAATCTAACCGTTATTGAATTAGGTTTCCCTGTAGTTCATCTTTTCACCTCCACAAATTTATCGTCTCAAAGCAAACGTAAATCTGCAACGTAACCCCTTTTCTCATGGCTACTCTTATTTCTGTTACCAATTTGTTGACAATAATTCATTCTTCGTTATTGCAGAGTTTGTCATAAGCCTTCCAATTTTGAGGCTGCTGCACCAAAAGCAGTAGTTACTATGCAATTACCCTAAGGGCAAAGTGTATTGTTTAAGCCGATTTCCCTTTTTGAAAGTCATTTCCAAGAGTTCGGCTGCAATTTTTTTACTGACAACACGCATGATATTATCCTCAACATCATCCTTGGACAGAAGATTCATACTTCCGTACCAAACGATTTCGCTATCTATGACGGCATAACGCTCACAGCTCTCTTCGGCAAGCTCAATATTGAAACCTGCATTTCTTAAGTCTTCCATTAATTCTATTCGGTGTATTTCAGAACCATAAATATACGCACTTGGATGCCAAGTAACGATTGTGATCCTAACTCCTGACTCCTGACGCTCCCTTAGTAGCGTCAGCATACGCACTACTTTACGTTTTCCGAGCGTCGGGCTGGATATAACAATATCGCTATAAGCCTCATTTAAATCCTGTTCGTATACCGGTCCATAGGAATCAGAATCAAATATTGCATTAACAGATTGCTTTTCTATCGGATTCTCATCATACAATTTGTAGCCGATACGCTTATATGCCTTTAACCTTTTTGCATACATATTATCGAACACCGGTATGTTGGCATCGATATAATCAAAAATCATGACATTCTGCTTGCCTTCAAAATCTCGGTTTAACCTCCCGGCATACTGCTCGACAAGACCTTTCCACGCAACCGGGGCAGCCATAATTAAGGTATCAAGTCTCGGGTAATCAAAACCTTCACCGATCAACTGTCCGGTAGCAACCAGAATCAGGCTTTCCGTCACAGGAACTGAATCCATCTGAGCTC
>JAAZKK010000074.1 GCA_012799825.1 Clostridiaceae bacterium
CTCGGTGATCGCGGTATACCGTTTTTATTTTCGGCGGACGAAGTGACGCCCGCCGAAATCATTACGTATCAGCTAAATAGTGAAAAGGCAAGGAATAGGGAAGCCATCAATGAAGACAGCAAAGATACTACGGTAATTTGTGTATTGATTGATGGACCGGCCGTATCTTTGAACGGGTCGCCGACAGTATCGCCGACGACGGCGGCTTTATGAGCTTCAGAGCCTTTTCCTCCGCAATTTCCCGCCTCGACGTATTTCTTTGCATTATCCCAAAGACCGCCCGCATTGGACATGAAAAGGGAGAGTAAGAGACCGCTGACGATATTGCCCGTTAGGAAACCGCCAATGGCAGAAACGCCTCCGACGAAACCGACAACGAGCGTGGCGATGATAGCAAACAGTCCGGCGGGAATGAGTTCTTTCAGTGCTCCATCGGTCGCGATGGCAATGCATTTATCGTACTCAGGAGTGACGCCTTCCGCGCCTTCTTTCAGCCCATCGATTTCATCAAATTGACGATGAATTTCACCGACCATTCGCACGGCATTGCGGTCCACTCCGCGCATCAACATGGCCGAGAAGACGGCCGGCACAGCAGCGCCGACGATTAGACCGAAAAAGACTAAGGGGTCGATGATGTCAAAGCCTTTCAAGAGAACTTCTCCCGCTTTGATGATGCCTTGTTCAATAGCTGCCGCATTGACCTCAGTCATGTAAGCTCCCAGCATGGAAATGACTGTCAAGCCTGCTGCGCCGATGGCAAAACCTTTCGTAATTGCTTTGACCGTATTTCCCGCGCTGTCGAGTTCATCGGTGATTTCCAGCGCGTCATCTCCTAAGTTTGCCATTTCGACCAGACCGCGAGCATTGTCGACGATCGGCCCATAGGCGTCATTAGAAACGATCATGCCCACGATGGACAGCATGCCGACGGCCGACATAGCGATGCCGTACATGGCATAGCCGTCGCCCAAAGGATTGCATAACAAGTAGGCAAGTAAAGCGGCCACCGCGATGCCGACCATGGCGGGAAGCACGCTGAGGAAGGAATATGATATACCTGAAAGAATGGTGAACGCCGGTCCTGATTTTGACATCTCGGCGACGGAGCGGACGGGCGGACGCTCATCGTTCGTGAAGTAATCGGTTGTAAGACCGATGATGAGACCAACGGCGAGTCCTACAGCAGCAGCTCCCCATACTCTCCAAGAAAAATTCAGCAATGCCGTCAGCCCTGCTGTCAAGGCAATATAGACGGCCGTCGTCACATACGTGCTGAAATTTAATACGCGTGTGGGACTGGTACCTTCTTTCAAGCGAGCAGTACCTACCCCAACGATAGACGCGAACAAACCCACGGCCGCATAACAAAAGACCGTCATGACATTGAGATTGCCGCCGGACTGTTGATCAAGCGATATCCCCATTACGAGAGCAGCCACCATAGCGGCGACATTGGAGTCGAATAAATCGGCGCCCATGCCTGCTACGTCGCCGACGTTATCTCCGACGTTATCGGCGATGACAGCCGGATTGCGCGGATCGTCTTCAGGCAGACCTAAGGTTACTTTTCCGACAAGGTCGGCACTGATATCGGCCGTCTTTGTAAAAATGCCGCCGCCTGCTTTAGCAAACAAGGCCATAGTACTGGCGCCGAAGCTGAACCCGAGCAAGGTCGTCGCATTACCGGTCAGTGTGTAAATGCCGCACACTCCAAGCAAACAGGCTCCGACAACGGCCATGCCCATGACAGCTCCTCCGCGAAAACCGCTGAGGAACGACAGGCTAATGCCGTGTTTAGCAGCTGCCTCAGCCGAACGCACATTTGCTCGTGTCGCCACAGCAATCCCGATTTTTCCTGCTAACCCGGAAAAAATGGTGCCGGAAACATAGGCTAATACCATTGAAATGTTGCTCAATATATCTCCTCGCCAAATCGGCTTAGGCAGGAACAGCAAGATGAAACAAGCGACGATCAGGCAAAAATACGCTAAATAGCGATACTCCCGTTTAAGAAAGGTGTTGGCTCCGTCGCGAATCAGTTCCGATAACTCAAGCGCTCGCTTATTTTCTACCTTGATGCCAATCAGCCAGCGATAAAGCAGCCAGGCGACCACAAAAGCAAGTATGCTTACTGCAAATGAAGCAATAAGAATAACGTTCAGTTGATCCATAAATGAATGACCCTCCATTCAATTATTAGAAAACGAGAATGACTCGATCATCCTCATTGTTCAGTATATTTTAGCGACAACTCTCTATATTTATCACACGAAAAGAGAATCGCATATCCATATCCTTAAGAGATTATACAACTTTTAGAAGGAGTCAATTGCCTTAGAATATGACAATAGTTAAAGTTCAGTTCTACGTCTACATGGCAATTTTCCCGATTTTATGGGTCAAATTATCAGAATTAATTTGATTTCGTAACACTAGTATCAGAAATATTCTAAATCTTATATTATTCTATTTCTATATTAAATCTAATCTATGACTAAATCAAAAGGAGTTACGCATGAATAAGTCGACGCAGTGTGAAGCATCTGAAATGCTCAAACGTGCCGGTATATCTCCGAGTTATCAGCGCATTATGGTTTTATCTGCTCTTCTTGAGACAGACGAGCATCCATCTGCCGACACGATTTACAAGAAGCTCGGTACAAATATCCCTGCTATTTCAAGAGCGACAGTGTATAACACATTAAATCTATTAGTTGATCGCGGCGTCATCCATTCAATGCGTACTGCCGGGTCGGAGACTCGATTTGATTCCGTCTGCGAGGCGCATAGTCACTTTTTCTGTCGAAAATGCAAGAGGATTTTTGATGTTGCGCAACAAAGCGGTGAGATAGAAACGGAACTGGACGGTCATCTTGTGGAATCACAGGATCTCGTCTACAAAGGGCTCTGCAGGGAATGCAGGGGAGAGATGATAAAATAATATACTTAAATGGAGGACAACATGAACGATCAAGTAGCAAAACAAGACACATTTACCATGCCGGTTATCGGCAGCAAGGCGCCGGAGTTTAAGGCGGTCACGACACAAGGTGAAATGGATTTTCCGAAAGATTACGAAGGCAAGTGGGTGATTCTCTTTTCACACCCGGCAGACTTTACGCCTGTCTGCACGACGGAGTTTATGACATTCGCAAGCATGCAGGAGGAGTTTTGTGAGCTCAATACAGAGCTGGTCGGTCTGTCGATCGACTCGGTTCACGCGCACCTCGGCTGGCTTACAGCGATCCGCGGTTACAGCTGGAACGGCATTGAAAATCCGAATGTCGATTTCCCGGTCATCGCTGACATCAAGATGGATGTGGCAAAAAAGTACGGCATGCTCCAAGGTGAATCCGATACAAACGCAGTACGCGCCGTTTTCTTCATCGATCCGAAGGGCACGATTCGCACGATCCTCTACTACCCCGCCAGCATGGGCAGAAACTTTGCAGAGATCAAAAGAATCGTGATCGGCCTGCAGAAATCAGATAAAGATGGTGTCGCACTTCCGGCCAACTGGGAACCCGGAAAAGACGTCATCGTTCCTCCGCCCGGAACCTGTGGCGGCATCCGTAAACGTAAAGAGGAAGTCAAGGAAAAAGGCTATAAGATGATGGACTGGTTCCTGACGTTCCGCGAAGACAAGGATGCGTAACGACAACGCAAGAAGTTAACCTATACATTCATTTGCAAAAGGGTTTCGCGGTCGATCCGTGAAACCCTTTTATCGTGTGTCGAGATGGCGCTGCGATATTTGCTCTTTTTCCGTTTTTCACTGTCATTGCTGTCTGTAGACGTAAAACTTTAATAATGTAATAGTTTTGCGTTTTGCTACATGTTCAAACAAAAACTTCTTTCAAATCAAAGCATCGTTCCTTAATTATCAATTATCACTTCCTCCGCGCTTTTTCACATCTTCGCGGATTTCATCGAAGTAAGCTTCTTTGATTTTTCCGGTCTTGCGAAATGACGCCACAGCTTTTGACATGACCTTAAAGTTGAGCTCCGTGCCCTCGCTGTCAGCCAGATAATCGACAGCTCGATCAGCCGAAATTCCATAACTCCCGGCCGTTTCAACGGCGTCAATATTTGCCCCGAGAAAGATAAACTCCCAAGCGTGCTTTTCCTTTTGTTTCTCGATCAGAGCTTTAATCTTTTTGGCGGTGTATTCGCGACTGGAATTTTCCATCCCGTCCGTAATGATGACGAATATTACTTTTTCGGCACGGTAATCCTCGGCGGTATGCTTTTGAGCGTTATCGATTTTGTGAATGGTTCTGCCGATCGCGTCGAGCAGCGCGGTCGTGCCTCCGACATAGTATTCCTTTTCTGTAATTGGGCTGACGGCTTTAATGTCAATTCTGTCGTGCAGAAGTTCGTAGTTGTTGTCGAACAGCACAGTGGTGATGCGGCATTCACCCTCGATGTCCTGCTGTTTTTTAAGCATTGAGTTATATCCGCCGATGGTGTCCGACTCCAATCCGCCCATTGAGCCGCTTTTGTCGAGTATGAATACGAGTTCAGTTATTTCTTTTTTCATGTCATGTAGCCTCCTTGAGCTTTGTTGCAATCTGAGAGTACCAAGAAGTGAGGCGTTTATGGTCGCTTCAAAAGCGACATTTTATCCCGACTTCCAAACGGATTCTGACTACGTTTAAAGTGCAAGCAACATTAATCAACTTTCCATCAGGGACTGGTCGTGCTAGAAGAACAAGCGAGAGGATTAATCAATTATCATGAGGGGTACCACTCGTGTTAGAAGAGCGAGTTACATGATCAGTCAATTTCACTACAGGAGGTGATTGCATTCAGAAACATAATTAGTAAATATAATTAATCAACCTCCCAACAAGGGTTGATCGTACTCAAACAGCACTTGGTTGATCTTGAAAATATCGTATTTACCGTTCGCAATAAAATATTCAACAATGACATCGAGTTTTACAGCGTGGGAAAGCGCGTATCCAGCACGCTTCAATAGAGCATTTGTTTCGTCGAGTGACAATTTCAGTGCCACGGCAAGAGAAATCGCCGTGCGTTTGCTCGGCATGTAAGCTCTGTTACTTCTAATTTTTGAGAACAGTCTTCGATCCAGATTGGCGCGTTTATACACCTCAACATCCGTCATTTCTTTTGCGTCGATCAGACGCAAGAGCATCTCTGAAAATGGTTCATCGAGGTTTCCGACCAAATCTTCAAGCGGAGTAACCGTTTTGACAGGAACGGACATTCTTTCACGAGACGCAGCTGTCTTTTCGAAGGAAAGAGACGCCTCTTCAAAATGAATCGTTGTCTCCGCTATCTCCTCGGGGGGAATAGTCGTTTCCTCGGAAGGAATAGCCTTTCTCTCGATAGGAATAGCCTTTTCCTTGGGAAGAGCAGCTCGCCTTTCAATGGGAAGGGCCATATCTTCGGCAGGAGAAATTTCATCAAAAAAGGGTTTTCCGGGTAGCGCATCAGCTACGGACAATGCCTTGTGCTCTACTCTGAGTAGTTTTCTCCTCTTTTTTTCATGAGTGTCAACATAGTGATCATCGATATAGCTTTTAACGGCTCCTATTAGCTCCCGGCTAATCACAAACGACGATTTGTCGAATATGACAAGGCTTACGTCGATATCGTGTTCAGTGAGAAAATCTTCAATGGCAGTTGTCGCCACATGAAGAGCTTCGTCTTTCGGATAACCGTAAATTCCGCTCGAGATAAGGGGGAAGGCAATGCTTTCACATTCATTTTCAACGGCGAGCCTAAGTGATGACAGATAAGCGGATCGCAGAAGTTTTTCACTTTCTTCAGCACTCTGTTTTGCATAAACAGGACCTGCCGCATGAATGACATATTTGGCGGGCAGATCAAAACCGGGCGTAATAACGGCCTCCCCCGTCTTAATCGGGGCGAGTTTATCACAAGCAGCCTGAAGCTTAGTCGCACCGGCCGCCATGAAAATCGCTCTGCAAACGCCGCCACCCTTTTTTAACTCGGTGTTGGCCGCATTGACGATGGCGTCAACGTTCATTTTTGTAATATCCTGCCGGACGATGGTAAATGGCATTCGAGCTCACCCCATACTATTTAGCTTGCATCACATCCTACATGTTTTCACATAGTTTATCATTTTCCGTTTTTCGAGTAGCCTTTTTTGATTTTTTGGAAATCGCGCTCGCAAAAGGCCAGTCGCGGCGTTTAAAGTCCAGCCGCACTTTTTAGAGCGAGGAGGTGGCCTTCGGTGGCCGAGATTTCCAATTTTTTTATACTTAGTTTCATAATTTAATCTCTTTCTTTAAAATTTTGCGAGCGCGATTTCCAGCATTAATTTGTCAAATTCACGAAAAAATTCAAAATTTTGAGCTTGTGTTGGTTATTTTGGAGTGATATAGTGATATAGTTAGTTTACCAGGAAACTACTCGTGGATTTGAAAGGTGATGTGGGAAATGTCAAACTACGCTAATCTATTTTCACCGGGCAAGATCGGATCTCTTTATCTGAAAAACAGAATCGTCATGGGACCAATAATCACTCGTTTAGCAAGCGAAAACGGGGCAATTACGGCCGAAATGACTGACTATTATTCGGAAAGAGCTCTGGGAGGTGTAGGTCTGATCATCACAGAAGCGATGGGCGTCGATTATCCATTAGCTTTTGGTCAACCTTATCAAGTTCGTATTCATGATGATCGGTATATGCCTGCACACGCAAAATTCGTGGAAAGAATCCACGAATGCGGTGCGAAAGTTTTCGCTTCTTTGTGGCACACGGGAATCAATCGTGGCCTTTTTGAGGGAGAAGTACCTGTTGGCCCTTCGGCCATATTTAATTCAAATACCGGAATAACCTCTCGTGAACTAAGTGTTGATGAGATTCGAGATATTGTTGAGAAGTTTGGGCAGGCCGCACGTCGTGCGATGATTTGTGGTTATGATGGTGTGAGTGTTCATGCTGCTCATGGTTACTTAATCTCCTCGTTTGTTTCGCGAGCGACTAATGAGCGTAATGACCAATATGGTGGAAGCTTTGAAAATAGAATTCGTTTCGCATTAGAGATTATTAGTGCCGTTCAAAGCCACACACGAAAAGATTTTCCAGTGATTTGTCGAATAAATGGGGATGATTTTCAAGAAAAGGGCGTCACCATTGAAGAGTCAACTAAATTTGCCGTAGAACTAGAGAAAGCTGGTGTTGCCGCAATCGATGTGTCAGCTGGTGTATATAGCACTATGGACAAAATGATTGAACCAATTCAGTATTCGCAAGGATGGAAGTTATATCTTTCCGAGACAATTCGCAAGTACTTGCATATTCCAGTTTTTGGAGTCGGAGTAATCCACGATCCTGAATTTGCTGATAGAGCAATTGGTGAAGGTAAGGCTGATTTTCTTGTATTAGCGCGTGAACTACTGTGTGAGCCAATGTGGGCTAGTAAGGCAATGGCAGGAGATCAGCATTACCGTAAGTGTATTTGTTGTAACTATTGTCTTCAAAGAGGATCGAATAATTTACCGGTTCGATGTGCTATTAATCCTCTTTCGGGTAGAGAACAGCATGTGCCAAAACGAGCAGATAAAACAAAACATATTGCTGTTGTTGGCGCAGGCCCTGCAGGGGTCACTGCGGCGGTGATAGCGTCAAAACGAGGGCATAAAGTAGATTTGTTTGAATCTGAATCATCTATTGGGGGACAATTATTATTAGCGGGTGTGCC
This sequence comes from Clostridiaceae bacterium, assembly GCA_012799825.1. Lineage (GTDB taxonomy): Bacteria > Bacillota > Clostridia > Saccharofermentanales > DTU023 > UBA4923. The sequence continues at coordinate 7,704 of JAAZKK010000074.1, forward strand.
TCCGCAAAAAGACAAGATTTGTGGATTTGTCGATTATTTGAAGAAAGAAATTGTTCTGAATAAGGTCAATTTACACCTTAACACTGTTTTTTCTTCTAGTGATGCCGAGAAATTTGACAACGTGGTTCTTGCAGTTGGGGCAAGTCCTAAGAAGATGTCGATTAAGGGGGCTGAACTAATCACGACTACAGCGTGGGATGTTTTAAAGTCTCCGGAGGAAACGTATTCGGGCAAAAATGTAATAGTCATTGGCGCAGGGAGTGTTGGATGTGAAACAGCTCTTTTCCTTGAATCCAGAGGAGCGGAAAGTGTCGCAGTAGTTGAAATCCTTCCTAGAATAGCTTCTGATTTAGACGGTCCAAGCCGTATAAAGATTGTTGAGGAACTTGAAAATGCGTCAGTTGAGTTATTTACGTCCTCGAAGCTGGAATTTGTTGAAGGAAAGAATGCGGCGATTTTTAATGTGGGGAATAAGTCTTTGCTAAGTATTCCCTGCGATCTAATTGTCGTCGCAATTGGAGCGACGAGCAGCCGTGAGTTAGCAGAGCAATTATTTGAAAAAGGTATCGCTGTGCAACTTATTGGTGATGCACATTCTGTTGGAAGAATCGGTGAAGCAGTACATAGTGGCTTTGATGCCGTGGCAAGTCTGTGAGCCGATATTGCTACCTAAATAAGGAGGGAAAAAAATGAAAAAAGTGTTTATGTTTCTCATGGTTGTCGTTTTGCTATTTAGCATAGCGGCATGTGGTGAGAAAACAAGTAGTGGTTCCAAGGACAAGATTCGTATTGCTCTTACGGCTCCTCTGACTGGTAACCAAGCAAAGTATGGAGAAAGTTTTAAGAATACGGTGTCGTTGGCTTGTAAGCAATGGAATGATAAGGGCGGTGTTCTCGGAAGAGAGTTAGAGCTAGTCATTAATGATTCCGCTGGAGATTCTGCTCAGGCAGCCTCAGTAGCCCAAAAAGTTGTTAGTGACAGCAGTATTTTTGCACAAGTAGGAGATTTTAGTGCTCCTTGTAGTATGGCTGCTCAACCGATCTACGATGCCGCCAAGATGATTCAGATAGCTCCGACATGCTCAGCCGTTACGTTTGCTCGTGGATCAAAGTGGTCTTTTCAAATTGTTGGGAATCAGGTATTGCAGGGCCGTTTTATGGCTCAGTGGATGTTTGATGAGGGTGTACGAAAAGTCGCAATGCTCTATCTTAACAATGACTGGGGCGTTAGCGTTAAAGATTATGTTGGAGATATTTTTAAAGAACTAGGGGGTGAAGTTGTTCTTCAGGAACCCTACAGTGATGGTGAGACGGACTTTAGTGCAGCATTGACGAAGGCGAGAGACGCAAATCCAGATGCTCTGTTTATCGCAAGTTATTACAATGACGGAGCCGCTATTTGTATTCAACGTGCTAACTTGGGATGGGAGATTCCTGTTTACAATCCGGGAACAGTGTATTCTCCGGAGTTTTTGGAAATTGGTGGATCTGCTGTTGAAGGCGTTTTGACTAATGTTGGTTTTTTCCCGGACGATCCGGGCCCTGCAGCAGCAACTTTCGTTGAGGAATACAAAAACCTGTATAAATCAGATCCAGATTATTACGGTGCCTGCGCATATGATGCTTTTAATGTATTGGTAGAAGCAATTAAGCGTGCTGGAGAACTTGATAATGAAAAAGTACGTGAAGAAATTGCTGCGACTGATTATGAGGGTGTAACTGGAAATATTACATTCGATGAAAATGGTGACGCCTTAAAAACCTATATCAAAATTATTGTTAAAGATGGGAAGTTCACTGCTTATCGTTGATGCTATATGAGCAGATCGGTTCGTACATGGCTGTTTTGGCAACAGGCCATGTACGGACCCTTTTTTAGTATCAAATTAGCGGTTTGCTTTTAAGAGAGTTGAGTTATTGTTATGACCATGTTTTTTCAACAATTGGTTAACGGCATTACTCAAGGAGGGTTGTACGCATTGCTGGCAATTGCCTACTCTCTCGTATATGGAGTAATGGGTCTGGTTAATTTTTCTACGGGATCAATTTACATGCTGGGCGCAATGAGTAGTTGGCTCGTTTGTAAGTATATCATTGAAAGTTTTTGGTTATCGGTATTGATTTCTTTTGGTGTTGGTTTTGTCGTCGCCTTTGTGCTTGAAAAAATTGCCTTTTCAGCCATACGTGGTGCGACCCGTATCGCTTCTTTAATCTGTACAATCGGTTTTTCGCAATTTATCAATGAAGCGGTAGCCTTAATTTTTGGTAAGGCAACTCAAGGGATGTCGACTTTTTTCGACCAAGAACTTTTTGCTTTTCTGGGTGTTCATATTAGCGTCATGCAGGCTGTGTTGGTAGTCACAGTAATCATTATCTTAGTTGCTCTACAATTTTTTGTCTATAGAACAAGAATAGGCCTTGCAATTCGAACCGTTTCGATGGATGAAAAAACAGCAGGTCTCATGGGAATCAATGTGAATCGGACGATATCCATAGCATTTTCTTTGTCAGGAGCATGTGCTGCGATAGCAGGTCTCATGGGTGCTGTCTACTATCGCTCATTCTCTGCTTATATGGGATGGATGCCTGGGATAAAGTCGTTCTCAGCTGCTGTCTTCGGTGGTCTTAGCTCAATGCCTGGCGCAATTCTCGGGGGCTACCTCATGGGGATTATTGAGAATTTTGGGGTCCAGGTTTTTTCCACAGGTTATCGTGATGTAATAAGCTTTATCGTCATGATCGTTTTCTTGTTGGTGAGACCACAGGGAATTTTAGGATCGAAAAAGAAAGTCAAACTGTAGAAAGAGATAATGAAATGGAAAGAAAAAGATATTCCAAATATAATCGCCTTTTGGTCGCTTTGGCTGCATTAATTATTGTTTTGATTCTTCCTTACGTTTTCAGCGGCTATATACTCCAGATCGCAGTATACGCTTATATATACATCTTGCTTGCTTCAAGTCTGAATTTACTAATCGGATACGCGGGTATTTTTTCCATGGGACATGTTGGATTTTATTGCGTCGGCGCCTACACTTCGGCTCTTCTTGCGACAAAACTGGATATGCCCTTTGTTATTTGTTTCTTTGCAGCAGGGTTATTGGCGGCACTTGCCGGTGCTTTTGTAGGTTTTGTTGCGCTTCGGCTGAATGACATCTTTTTTGCTTTTGCGACCATGGGACTCAGTGAAGTGATACGTATTGTTATTCAGAATTCAGATTTTACTAACGGGACATTAGGAGTTACCGGGATTCCGCTACCCGAATGGTTTGGAAGATCAATGAATAGAGAAGAGTTTTATTATTTGGTAGTCGTTATTGTGGTCATTGTGGTTGTTCTAATTAGTAAGCTAGCAAAATCACATACAGGTCGAACTTTGGCAATGATACGTGATGATCAAAACGCAGCCGCAAGTCTAGGTGTAAATATTTTTAAGTACAAAATGATGGTTATGGTGCTTTCCTGTTTTATCGCCGGCCTTGCCGGAAGTTTGTATGCCACTTTTATTCAATATATCAATGCATCAAATTTCGGAATTACAGTCTCGATAAATATTATTGCTATGGTTGCTATTGGAGGTATGGGGACAGTTTCTGGTCCTGTCATTGGCGCGATTCTTTTGCAGCTGTTACCAGAGTACATTCGTTTTTTGTCGAATTTCAGGCAAATCATTTATGGAGCAGCGATTGTTATCTCAATCATGTTTGCACCAAAAGGACTTGTCGGAATTCGTTGGCGTCGTATAAAGCTGATCGATCAGCTCTGTTGTCTATTTGAAACAAAACTCAATAATGAGGAGAGTTAAATGTTGCGTTCCGAGAAAATTTGTGTGCGTTTTGGAGGATTAGTTGCTGTTGATCATGTTTCTCTTACGGTGGAAGAGGGAACAATTCACGCAATTATTGGACCAAATGGTGCGGGTAAAACAACTTTTTTTAACACGATTTCAGGGGCTGAAAAGCCTGCTGAAGGTAAAGTTTTTTTTCGGGATGAGGATATTACAGGCCTGCCGCCTCATCGAATTGCTGAAAAAGGAATCGGAAGAACCTTTCAAAATATTAAATTATTTAATTCGATGTCTGTTCTGGAAAATGTACTCTGCGGAATGCACTTAAATGTTCGGAGCAATATAGTGCAGGATATGCTTGGAATGTCTTTTCAACGTAGGGAAGAACGAGAGTTACTTGAAAAATGTGAATCTTTGCTTAAACAAGTTGGACTTTACGATAAACGCGATTTAAAGGCAAATAATTTGCCATATGGAGAACAGCGAAAACTTGAGATTGTACGTGCTATGGCCACGGACGCGAGTTTGCTTATGTTGGATGAACCTGCTGCTGGCATGAACCCTACGGAAACAAGAGAACTCATGCAATTTATTCGGAAAATAAACGATGAAGGACTGACAATTTTACTGATTGAACACGATGTAAGGATGGTCATGACGTTGGCAGATAAAATTACTGTATTAGACCACGGAATAAAAATTGCTGAAGGAAGTGCTGAAGATGTAAGGCACGATGCAAATGTCATTGAAGCATATCTTGGGAAGTCTTATCGAGGTGCTGTAGATGTCTAAAGAAATTGTGAAGCTTGACGATGTATGTGTTTGTTACGGCGCAATAAGAGCGTTGCAGGGTGTATCACTTTCAGTAGAAGAGGGAGCCATAGTTGCGCTCATAGGATCAAATGGAGCTGGTAAAACGACACTTCTCAATGCTCTCTCTGGTCTCGTACCAGTGCAGAGTGGTCATATTTTTCTTCGAGGAGAAGAAATCACGAATGAAAAACCGCATATTATCGCACAGCGGAGAATTGCGCATGTTCCAGAAGGACGCAAGATTTTTTCCGAACTCACGGTTGAGGAGAATTTACGTATTGGTGCCTACACGCAGTACAAGAATAAGGCGAAGATTGAGCAGTTGTTGCATATGAATTTTGAGTTGTTCCCCATTTTGGCGGAACGAAGGAAGCAGATGGGAGGCTCACTATCAGGTGGTGAACAGCAGATGCTAGCTATTGCTCGCGGGCTTATGAGCGAACCGGATATTATTCTTTTGGATGAGCCAAGTCTAGGGATTGCTCCTATAATGGTCGAACATATCTTCGAGTTTATCCGGCAGATCAATGCCTCTGGCAAAACTATTATTCTCGTCGAGCAAAACGCTAATTTAGCATTGGAAACTGCGTCGTACGTTTATGTTCTTGAAACAGGGCGAATCGTTAATGAAAACACGAGTGATGTTTTAATTCATGATGACACTATCCAAAAGGTATATCTAGGGTTATAGAAAGCCAATAGTAGAAGGAGATTGCAGTGAAATATTCAGCAAAGGATCATGCTTTTGTTTATGGAGTAATTGCTCAGGCACTTATTAGGCAGGGCGGTGAAGCAAAAAGTGTTCTTGAAGAGAGTATCAAGGTATATGGCGCTCAGCGCGGGAGTCGAATGGGACAGACCGCAGACGCTTTTGGGGATCAACGGACGATGCAGACCTATCTTTTGTATGGCGAATGGGTGTCTGCCGCTGGAGAGATGATAGTTGACGTTACCGAGGAAACTCCTTGTGCTGTTTGGCATGTGCACAAGTGCCCTTGGAATGAAGCATGGACCGAGTTGGGAATGCTCGACGTGGGGAAATATTACTGTAAACACGTTGACCGTGAATTGGTACACGGATATAACCCTGATCTAGAGCTAGGTGTTGGAGAGACACAGACTAACGGAGACAGCTATTGTTATTTTAAGTGGACGGGGGCAGAAATAACTCCAGCAAACGAGTTGGAAAATGCAAAAATATCTGAAAAAGTTGGAACCGTGCGATTAAGAAACTGGGCGTATCACATGGCACATATCTACAAGACGATGGGCGAAGTTATTCAGAAGAGGTTAGGTTGTGCGGCGCGTTCTGCCGTTTTTTTCGAGGCAGACGAACGTCTGCTGTCTCGTTACGGTCAGCATTTGGTGGATTTGATGCACGCTGGTCTTATCGTTGACTTCTGGGTTACACCTTCTCTCAAACCGGTCGAACTATTGCCAGTTTTATTTCAGGACTAGGAGGGAGATCCGTAATGCGTGGTGTTTTTGAAACTTGGTTTTCAGAGAACAGTTTACGACTAATCGAATGTAGTCGTTCGATCTGGGAGCACCCAGAACCCTCTGGAAAAGAGTATTTCGCTGTAGACACGCTCCGCCAATTACTTTGTGAATATGGATTTGTGGTAGGAGAGCCGCCTCTAGCCGGTCTTGATACTGCATTTGAAGCCAAGTGGGGGGATGGTTCTCCACATATCGGTTTTCTTGCTGAGTATGATGCCCTGCCTGGATTGGCACAAACGACATCACCATATCCCGAACCGATTGAGGGGCAAAACTACGGGCATGGATGTGGACATAATCTCTTAGGTGTAGCCTCCGTTGCTGCTGCAGCCGCATTGAAAACTGTTATGGAACGAGAACACATAGGAGGCACAGTCTATCTGTACGGTTGTCCGTCTGAAGAAATCATGACAGGAAAAATTGTCATGACAAAAGCTCACGTCTTTGACCATTTGGATGTGGCTATTTCTTGGCATCCAGGGGATAAGAACCGAGCGAGCGAAGAGTCATACCAAGCCATGCTTTCTGTGGAATACCATTTCCATGGAAAAGCAAGCCATGCCTCAATCAATCCTGAAGAGGGGCGTAGCGCTCTGGATGCTGTCGAATTGATGGATGTGGGTGTCAATTACTTGCGTGAACATCTACCCCGAGGAGGTCAAATTCATTATGTGATATTAGATGGAGGTGCAAAGCCAAATATTGTACCAGACAAAGCGTCTGTCTGGCAGTTTATGCGTGCGAGCACTGCGCAGGATGTGCTCAAAATTTCGCATCGACTTGATGAAATTGCGCAGGGCGCCGCGTTGATGACAGGGACTACTTTCGAGAAAAAAATACTGACAGGTTGCAATGAAACGCGGATAATTCCAAAACTAGTTGAGATAATGGACGATACGATGCGACATGAAGTTTCGTTACCCCTGTGGACTGAGAATGAGAAACAGTTTGCGCGTGAGCTCCTCGAAAATCTCGGTCTGAACGCTCAGCAGGAGCCTCTGCACCATGGAATTCTTTCTTTATCTGGGAAAACGGTTCCTATACTTGGTTCATCAGATTTGAGTGACGTAAGTTATGTAGTCCCAACCTGTATGCTGTTCAGCGCGTGTTATCCAATCGGAACACCGAATCACACATGGGCTGTCACAGCTTGTGCGGGGAATAGCATTGGAACTAAAGGGATGCTTTATGCTGCTGAGGTTATGGCTGCAACAGCTTACCGCCTTGTTTCTCAACCTGAATTGTTAATGGAAGTTAAAAAATCTTTTAGTGACGTGATGGGGAAGACAACATATTCACCAATTTGCTAAGGACCTCTTGGAGTACATAATGGACAATAATAGTATCATTGAGTTGTTAAAGAAAGAACTTGTAGTTGCCATGGGCTGTACTGAACCAGCTTGTGCCGCATTGGTTGGAAATAAACTAACGGAGCTTCTAGGAGGCCCACCTTCATGTGTGACGGTATCGGCAAGTCGCGATATGGTGAAAAACGCTATGGGGGTTGGCATTCCTAACTGTGAAGAACGTAGTTTGCTTGCGGCAGTATGCTTGGGTGTCTTTAGTAAGAACCCTGTAAAGGATCTAAGTATTCTATCCATTGTTACTACCGAGCAGAAATTAGAAGCAACAAGGCTTGCTAAGACTTCCAAATTGAATCTCGTTACGGATGTTCCTTCATTATACATTCGTGCTGCAGCGGAGCTTAACGGACACCGTGCTTCATGTGCCATTAGCCAGAAGCACACTCTTTTTACAGAGTTGATGTTAGATGAGAGATCTTTGCTCCCAGAAACGTCCCCGTTCCTCACTAGGGCTGAGATTTCGAATGACGATGCTAATCTTCTTCAGATTCTTGAACTCGATGACATACTGAAGTTTGCTCATGGTGTTGATAAAAAGGACGTTGATTTCGTATTAGATGCAGCTAAGACAAATTTCAAACTTGCTGAGTATTCTGTGCAACACCGTTGCGGACTAGGTGTGGCGTATGCCGCACTAGCTGACCTTCCCCGTCCGCCAAAAAATTTAGGTGAAGCCTTTACTTGTGCAGCGGCCTATGCGTCTGCCGCCTCTGATGCTCGCATGTCCGGGAGTCCTCAACCAGTGGTGATTAACTCTGGATCTGGAAATCAGGGCATCACCTGCACAGTACCTATTTTCGTTTTGGCTAAATTTCTAAAAAGTAGCGAAGAATCGCTGATTAAGGCATTAGTAATCAGTGAACTCGTTGGGTTAATGATCACTGCTCGTAAAGATCGTCTTTCCGCTCTATGCGGAGTATTCACTGCCGCAATGGGAGCCGGATGTGGAATGGTGTTTCTTCTTGATGGCGGACTCCACGAGATGAATTTGGTAATTCGTTCAATGGTTGCGAATCTCTCCGGAATTGTGTGCGATGGTGCTAAGACTTCCTGTGCTCTCAAAGTGTACTCTACAGTACAATCAGCATGCCTTTCTGTTCGTATGGCTATCAATAATTGTGCCCCAGATAGAAGTTGTGGTATCGTGGGTAATAATGCTCAGGAAAGTATACAGAACTTGATGCTGATGTGCCACGAGGGCATGATTGAGACGGACAAAGTTGTGATGTCAATTATGCTGGATAAACAATTGTAATCATTTGAAGATGTTTTTCCAAGCCATGAATTCGGGAGTTTGCAATGGGTAAGATTGTTTTTGCTGATGTAGAATGCGTGATGGTGCGACTGTTTAATCGATACATGGAACTTAGTAAACGGAAACACGAATATTGCGAAGGAATTGCCCTTTACCCTTCAGAAATTCATACACTTGAATATATTGCATTGAGCAACCCAGCCAACCTTACTGAAATTGCGGTGCAAATGGTGTTGTCAAAAGGTGCCGTTTCGAAAATGGTTAACAAACTTGAGCGACTTGGATTGGTTGAGCGTTATAAATTTCATGAAAAGCAGAAAGATATTTATTTACATCTCACTGAGTCTGGAGTACGTGCGTACGAAGGACACAAGCAGTACCATGCCACAATGTGGAATACTCTTTCTGCTTATTTAGACCAATTGGATGACGGAAAGAGGTATGCAATTTTAGAATTCCTTCATGAATATTTACAGTGTATGCATACACTACAAGGATAGGAGATTATTGTGAAAATTGTTCACGCCTCTGCATCTCATCATGCGATGCTTTTTGCTTTTGTTGCTCAAGAAGTTGTTAACGCATTCGGTCCGCCGGGCGGCAAAGCTCTGCGATATGCAGTTGAACAATATGGCAAAAAACGCGGTCAGATAATGGCTCAGAACGTTGATCCAGAGAATGATTCTGCCAACAATGTTCTCCTGTTTGATCTTTTTCGCGAATGGGAGCTGTTTCCAGGACAACAGGAATGTTTGACCAGTAAAGAAGAAGGAGAGCTTAGTGTGACTTGTCTTCGCTGCCCCTGGCGTACCGAGTGGACTGCTTCGGGTATGGCTGAGTATGGCAAGTATTTTTGCGGATATATTGAGAGTGCGCTTTTTGAGGGGTTCGGTGTGCGAGATGGAGGATTAACAGCTAACTGGCTTCAGGGAGAGTCAAACTGTCAGTTTGTTTTTAAAGGAGAAGCTTACACGCGTTTCAATTATGAGAAGTACGAGGCGAAAAAACAGTTATTAAACGGCCGTTTTGCGGTATCTTGGGAAGAACTTCTCAGCTTTTTTTTTCATGAATTACGTTCAGTCGTTGTTTCCACTTTTTCAAATGAAGGAGAGGCAGCTCTCAGTCGTGCATTAGATCGATACGAACTTCGTTTTGGGACAACTGCGCGGAAACTTCTTTTGAGTGACTTCCGCCAGTTTGAGCAGTTTGATGATACGTTGGTAGAGTCTCCTGCTATGGGAACTGGAATATTTCCTTTGCAAGAGATTTCTAGGATGATAGAGACAGAAATCCTTGTTGTGGGAGGTTCCGGTGCAGCTGTCTCAGCGGCTGTAGTTGCGTCGGAACAAGGTCGTGATGTGCTAATAATTAGCAAAGGCGAAATCGGTAACAGCGGTAATCTTCTCCTTGCGGGCGGCGGTTTTAGTCTGGATGGATACTCAGCTCGGCATGAGCTAGGATATGACGCGGATGATTCTTTTACTCAAGATGATCTTTTTGATTGCCTTATCAAAGAAGGCTTTTATCTAAATGATCAAGATCTTGTTCAACTGTACGTTGAAAAAGGACCTGCTGCGGTTAAACAGCTTTTGGATTGGGCCGATCGTGCTCATCAAAAAATTCTTTTTCTGCGTAATGGCACATGGATTGCATCTGGAAAATGTTTTGCACGCGCACTGGTGCAGGGTGTTAGGGAACATCCGAGTATTCGTCGTTTGGAAGATTGTGTTTTACTCGATTTACTGACGACGAATGGGTGTGTGACAGGAGCTCTCGCTCTGAGTCTAATGACAGGGGAGATCATTTTGGTTCGAGCGAAAGCTGTTATATTAGCAACTGGAGGATTCCAACCTTTTCATATTCATAATACAGTATCTGACGTGACAGGCGATGGGCAAGCCATTGCTTGTCGTGCTGGTGCCGAATTAGTTGACATGGAGTTTCTTCTTTTCATGCCCACAGCGCTTGATCCTCCTGAACTTCGATACTCAATCTATCCATTTGTCTTTGAATCGAATCTTCCCAATTTACACTATCAATTTCTTGATCGAGATTTTTGTCCCTTAGATATTCCGTTTGCTCTGGAGACGCGTTTTCGCGGAAAAAAAATCAGCAAATTGGTTAACTCTTACCTCTTTTCACAGGCTCAAATGCAAGAGAAAACTACAGATCGAGGCGGGCTTTATCTTGATTATTCGGCCAACAGTTTTACTGTCAAACGCCAGAGTCTCAGTTTATTTTTCGATCGTTTTAGCCAGTGGCACAAAAGGGGATATTATAATGGTGAATCGCTAGATAACGTTGAACAGGCTATTCTAAATGATGTCCCACTGGAAATTATTGCTGCCTGTGAGTATTCAATGGGAGGTATTCAGGTTGACTCAATGATGCGGACATCTGTTACTGGATTGTTTGCTGCAGGAGAAGTGACTGGCGGCACTTTTGGAGCCTGTCGCGCTGGTGACGGGATAGTTGAAATGCTGGTTCATGGTATAACTGCTGGAGAACAGGCTTCGAAATATTGTAGCGAATGTAAATGGCTTGGGGAGTTGGATTTGGATCAAATCAGTGAGCTTTTGATCAGATATCTGCGTTTTTTTAATAATAAGGGCGGAATTTCTTCTCTACAGCTTTTTAATGATATTCAGTCGGTTTGTGACGAAAAATTTCGCATATTGCGGAACGAAACAGGGTTGAAGAGTGCTTTAGATCAGATAAAACAATTCCAGTTGCATTTGGATGAGATGTGCTCTTTGAACTGCAAAGAGCACATTTATAATATTGAGTGGCTGCGCGCACTTCAGTGTGATAATCTGCTTCTTTGTTGTAAAGCAGGAATCTTGGCAGCAATTGAGCGCAGAGAAAGCCGAGGCTTTCACTTTCGTAGTGATTTCCCAAAAGTTGACCACAACAACTACCTTTTGAAATATTATTCTTCATTTCACGACGGCATTTTGACCGTGAGTAGGCGAAAGCCTCGGCTGACGCAGAATCAAGTGCGGTTCCCAAAAGGCACTCATGCGTCAATAATGGCTTATCTGACAGACCCTGATCTTCATTATAAGAGGTAGGTGGTGACGACTATGAATATTTCCATCAAAAGGACTTCTCCAGTCAATGGAGCCAGTAAAATGTTAAAAGTTGTAATTGATGACAGTATTCTATCAGACATGACAGTTCAAAATTTGCTTGAATATATTACTTGCAATGTAGATCCTTCGCTCGCTTACTACTGCCACAGCGTATGTGAACATGGAGTGTGCAAGCGCTGCATATTGAAAGTCAATTCAAAAACGGTGCTGGCGTGTACTACCCGCGTTTCATCCTATAGTCACCTCAATATCGAACCTGCGGATGTAGGGGATGTAGTGCGAGACCTTGTTGTGTGTTTTAAGAAATAGCTGGGGACAAAGGAGGCAAGGTGATGGAGCTTGAGGGTAAAGCTGCGCTTGTGACGGGCGCTACTTCAGGTATCGGTTTCGCGATTGCGCATCGTTTTTTAGAGGAGGGTGCGTATGTGTGTGGATGCGGTCGCAGAAAATTTTGCGAGATTGAGGAGTCACGATTTTTTTACTTGCGTGGAGATCTAACGTGCGAAAACGACACGCGAAAAATAGCAGAGGGTGTTTTGTCTCGATTAGGCAAGCTCGACATCCTTGTTAACTGCGCTGGGGTTACAGGGATTGGCAGTGTTTTTGACACGAGTCCTGCAGAATTCAAACACCAGTTCGAGGTTAACGTGTTTGGACTTTACAATATTACTCATGAACTAATCCCTGCAATATTGCAGTCGAAGGGGACTATTATTAATATTGGATCTGAGTTGGGGGCAAAAGCGATTGCAGAACGCATTGCATATTGTCCTTCGAAAGCTGCCGTTGAGATGTTGACGCGTTGTCTCGCTATTGAATGTGGGCCATATGTTCGAGTAAATGGTATTTTGCCTGGTTTGACAGAAACTCCGATGACTCGTAATCGTTTTACTCAGGCGAAAAACCCTTCCGAAGCACGTCACAAAGCAGCGAATCGATATGTGTTAAAGAGATTGTGTCATGTTGAAGATGTTGCTGATGCAGCGGTATTTCTAGCGAGTTCCCGCAGCAGTTTTATTACGGGTGACATGATCGCGGTATGTGGTGGCGGTCAGTTTACAACTTGTCATTAATTAGGGGATGCTGAATAATCAGCAGTCTAAATTTTTTATCTCAAACAGCGTTTTTGGTTCACAATTTTCAGTGTTTCTCTTTTAGTGACTTGACAGTATGTTGAAAACGACCGAAAGTTCATCGTACAAGTCTCAATATCTTGGTAAGCGTCAAACCTGACTGCGCCTTTTACGGTTTCAAGTAATCGGTGATAATGGGGTAAGTTGTGACATCTTAAAAGCTTTTAGGATGGTCGCAAGAGGTCTTA
>JAAZKK010000113.1 GCA_012799825.1 Clostridiaceae bacterium
AACTGCGCGCTGCGAATAAAACCGATAAAATTGCCGAATTGACACCAAGTTTTTTCAAAAATCTCAGCTAAAACTTACCGAAACGAGTACTTCAGCGGGAAAACCGCCGGCAGGTTTTACGCTTACCACTTAACCTAAACGTGTCGTTTGCAAAAACCATAGGTATAATCCTCTAACATTTGCAAAAATCATAGGAATAACCCTTAAATATTTGCAAAAACAGCAGGAATAATCGCGATAAAGACTGCAAAAATCATAGGAATAATTCTGAAAATGATGCAAAAACCATACAACAGCTTGACACGCCAATATTGATACACTTTAGACAAAGAAAAATTATAATGTTAGTATTATTTTAGGAAGATAGGCAAATCATCAACATAAAAAGCAGGAGGAACGAACTATGCAGAACAACAAGTACGCCAAATTATTTGAACCTATGAAAATAGGCAAAATGCATCTCAAAAATCGCCTCGTCATGTCTCCGATGGGAACCTTCACCCCACAGCAAGACGGTACCGAAAGCGAAGAAGGCATGAAGTATTACGAGGAGCGAGCTCGTGGTGGCATCGGCATGATCATTGTCGGATCATCGTTCTTGAACGAGATGACCGCTCAAGGAGGGTATACACTAGGTCTTGACAACAACAGAGCGCTCCCCAAAGCGACAGTACTGTGTGAACGCGTAAAGCGTTGGGGCACTAAAATTTGCTTATCGATGGGTCCCGGAACCGGCCGCAACGGCATGCCCGGTATAGGTGAACGCGTTCCCATTTCAGCCTCTGAAGTACCTTCATTCTATGACCCCAATTTGATTTGCAGGGCGCTCACCGTCGAAGAAATTCACGAACTTTTAGATTTGTGGGTTCAGGCTTCACAATTTGCTGTAAATGCAGGATTTGACGCCATCGAAGTACATGCTCACTCAGGGTATTTGATTGACCAGTTTATGTCGCCCATCTGGAACAAGCGGACAGATCAATACGGTGGAAGCCTTGAGAATCGTTTGCGCTTCCCCGTGGAGATTGTTCAGACCATTCGCAAGACGGTCGGTCCGGACATGCCGATTCTCTTCAGAATTGCTCTTGATCATAAATTCCCGGGCGGTAGAACCGTAGAAGACAGCATGCCCTTGCTTGAAGGACTTGAAAAAGCAGGTGTGGACGCATTCGATGTAGACGCCAACGCCTATGAAAGTCTTGACTATGTTTTCCCGACTGCATATCTGGGCGAAGCCTGTATGGCTTACGTCTGTGAGGAGGCTAGAAAGCACGTCAGTGTGCCGATTATGAACTCCGGAAACCACAGCCCTGAAACAGCTCTTGAATTAATCAATTCCGGAAACTGCGATTTTGCGATGTTTGGTCGTCAGGCCATTGCCGATCCGCAGTTCCCCAATAAACTCATGGAGAACCGTCGTGAAGATATTCGCCCTTGTATTATCTGTAACGAAGAGTGTATCGGGCGAATCTGGGGCAGGTTTACTCAATTAAGTTGCGCCGTGAATCCGAAAGTCGGTTTTGAGACATATATGAAAGTCGAAAAAACCGAGAATCCGAAGAATATTGTTGTCATCGGTGGCGGGCCAGGCGGACTGGAGGCAGCGTACACATCAGCTCTAAAGGGTCACAAGGTCACCCTATACGAGAAAAATGACAAGCTCGGCGGCGTTTTAGGTGTTATCGCGACTGCTCCGTTTAAGAAGCGTATCCGTGAATTGATCGCCTGGTACGAGCGCCAGTTGGACAAACTAGGTGTTTCAGTCAAACTGAACACAGAGATTAAGCCTGATGACCCAGTTTTAGAGGCTGCGGACAGAATATTTGTAGCGACGGGCTCTTTGCCGATCGAATTGCCCATCAAAGGCATCCATTGTGAAAACGTCGTCGGCGTTATCGATGCGCACAAAAATGGTGTCAAGGGTGATAAGATTGTCGTCTGCGGTGGCGGATCCAGCGGATGCGACATCGCTTTAGAGCTTGCCTTGGAAGGGAAAGACGTCACGATTATAGAAATGCTCGACGATTTAGCGCAAGACGCGATGGCCGTAAACAAGTTCAGCATCATGAGATTGCTCGGAGAATATAACGTCAACATTCTCACCAATAGCAAAGTCGTCGAAATCGACTGTGATGGCGCTACCATAAAGAAAAAAGACGGTTCCACGGAAAAGATTCTGGGAGACACCATCATCACCGCCTTTGGTCAAGAGTCCAACACCGCGATGCCGGATGCCATGAGACAAAAATACAACACAAAAACGACCGTCATCGGCGACGCTGAAAAGGTGTCTAAGGCATCGAACGCGATACGTACAGGGTTCTATGCCGCGATGTCGGTTGAGTAAGTCGAATCATTAGATCTCAGGTGATCTAAAACCTAGATTTCTGAAAGACAACTCGTCATTCAAAGAGGCTATTTCCCAAGAAGGGAAGTAGCCTTTTCAGATGTTTAGGAAAACAAGTTAAAGAAGTTCGCGATCATCTCGAGGACGAGGAACCTTTTTATACAAAATCAGAAATGCCAGATATAACTAAAAAACACAATTGAAGCGCTTGTAACGGGATTGTAACTGACAAAACAGATAAAACATCCTTGATTGTTCAATTTAGGACTTAACAGCATATGGAACGTACATAAGTTTTTATATATAATTAATCCATGTACGTATGTGCAAATAAGCATGATGTACGTGTGTAATCATAGATTTTTATGGCATACCTGTCTTGTGTGAAAATACTGAAAGGCGTAGCTTAAATGAGAAGAAATATTTCCGGTATCAAGATTATTTCGCTAAAGATCCTTGCGGCTCTCCTATTAATCGGAGTCATCGTCTTTGCCGGCTTGCCCGCGAAGGTAGAGGCTGGAAGCCCGGGTTCTTATAACACCAATTTCGACTGGGACAGTCAGGAAGAGGCAGAGCACGAATGGCCTTTGCCTGCGGAACCTGCCATGGCTAAGACTCGCACAGGAATTGGAACAGCCGGTTTTGCCTACAGTCGTTTTTACTATAACGATCAGGGACGAATTGTTCTGGAAATTGATTTCAGTATTTTCCCTGATCCGGCTAACAACGAGAGCTCAAATTCCAGATCCTTTAGAGACCAATGGAAATACGCAAATCTTTTCATCGATCCTGATCTTGCGATCATGGTTGACGACAACGCCAGTTTTTTCATGATGTCCTATCCTTTAGACAGCAAGACAGAGCTTTTGAGCAAGGCGACGAAATCCGGCGCGGAGAACAATGCCCTTAATGTTAACAACATCTACAAGCTGGATGTAAAAGATGTATATCCAAAAATGCCGGCTTCTGACTATATGAAGTCGAAGCTGTATTTGGTATTAAAGAATACTGTTACAAGAGACGATCTAAATCAAGACTACGCCTTGCAATTGCGCTATACCAACAACCAGAACCAGATTTATGAACAAAGAGGGTCTCTTGGGAAGCAGGTGCTAGGAAGTTACTATGGTCATATCCCGGAATATGATACGTTCGATGTCAGTGCTAACAATGACGACGTAACCTTAAAGAGCGTCGCTCCTTTCCATACGGCCTCGATGCCGGGAGCCATCCCTAACCCTGTTTTGCCGCCGGATATGATGAGAACGGTTGGTCAGGCCGTTATTTACGACAACATTCAAGGTAAGCTCCATGTCTATTATAAGCAGGCGCCCAATCACTATATTTATAGATATGGAAGCACCTATTACGCGAATAACGGGTACTTTTTGTCGTCTTGGATCGGAATCCGCCAAGTTATGGATTCGAGGATTTTCAGCGCCCTCAAACCCGATGAAAATGGTGTTGTCGGGCAGATGAAGATGTTTGACTTAAACGGTGAAGGGAAAGGATGGAATGTAACGACATACATTAAGGCCGATGAATTTGATGAAACTCCTGTCACGGCTGATGTGAGCACGTACTCCTACATGCTGGTTCCCAGCGGCTTTAAGACCGATGTGACGAACAAGGCCGTCGTTCCGCCTGGACAAGCCAATAATGTCAAGAATGTTTACCTCCACGGCCACAGGAAAGAGGCAGATTACGTCCGTTTTATTTACGATGTCGACAAGAATAAGATGGATGAAATATTTGCGTCGGCAAACAGCTCTACCTTGAGCATTTCTACTTCCTATATTACCGACCGCCCCACGGAAACAACCCAAACGGAATATCGCTTGGAAGCGTTGAATGACATCGTGATTCCAAAGGGTTCAACGGTGATTTTTGAGGTGCCAAAAACATCGAGGTCTGTTTTTAAAACCGGCTCGGGCAACAATTATGAGCGCACCATTGGGGATCTGCAAACGAAGCGATCTGCCAGTGAGATGAATCAGTCCAACGTCGACCCCAGCGATTATGGCAAGGCCTACACGATTACACCCTACGTCGCTACTGAAGGTGGCTACGTCCTGACGATGGAAGCGGGGTTGACGATCCCTGCAGGGGAGCCTGTCAGCTTAACCATGTTCGATTCCAGTTCACCGGCGACGGTTACCATGACCGTCGTACAAGGAACAACGAGAACAAGCTATACGTTAAGTAAACATAGAACCAACGAAAACAGAATATTAAACATGCCTAACGCCAGTGTCCGTTCGGGGATTATTATCAACCGCAGCGCCAACACTCCCCACGTCAATGCATTTTATACGGATGACACGGAGATCACCGGCCATAGCAAGTATCCCGGAGCCCTTGTTTCCGTAAGAAAGGCAGCAGATGAACCGGTCTTTAAGGAAGCATATTCTTATACAAGCCCTTCATACTTTTTAGCCGAGGGAAATACTTTGACGGGATATGCCTTCACGTTAGACGTACCAGCTACGATTTCACTTAAAAAAGACATGCCCCTATGGTTCTCCAATGCGGCAGCAGGGTATTTCCGATCGATTCCTTCCATTTACCGCACCCAAGCCAGAGTATACTTTGACCACGGTACAGTAATAACGCCATCTCGAGTCGTTCCTGTTAACCAAAAGACTTACGGAGAAACGGGCTATGCCGCGAATGGATTTGAAGGACCTAACATTCTTTGGCTGGACGCGGAGGGGAATGACGTGCCTGCCTCTGCCCCTGTAAAATATCTTTCTAATTTTGAAGGCAAACCAATTACTAATACATCAAGCGGCGACTATAAGTTAAGACAGTTTTATAGCGCAACGCCTACCCGAGAAGGCTATACTTTCCTGGGCTGGTCTACGAAGCAAGTCGATTCTATGTCGAAAGAGACCTTTGACGGCTTGCCGGAATTGACGAATGTTTCAGGCTGGGGAGAAGACACGAATTACAGATTTACCGCAACCTCCCCCGTTGATGAATCCAGAAGAGTCTACGCCGTTTGGGAGAGGGATATCTATCAGTATAATATCGTCCTTCATAGTAACAACGGCAAGGAAAAGACTCATACTGTGGAACTGCCCCTTTCGGTTATTTCCGGAGGAACGGGGGAGCTGACAGCATATCTTAAAGAAACCGGAATTCTCTATGATACAGGTTTCGGCCCCGGGGAAGCGGATCCCAATCGCTACTTTGTCGGATGGTCTGAGACTTTAACGGTCGATGGTGGTGTTGAAGTTCACCAGCTTTATACTAACGGAAGCAAGGTTCGAATAGATAACGGGTCTTTCCAACTCCAACAAAATGAAGAACCGAAGGACAGTTATCCGGACGGACACAGCAATCCTTGGAAGTCTGTCGGGTCGGAATATATTACTAAAGACAACGGAATTGCAACGATCAATCTCTATGCCCAATACAAACCGATGATTAAAATGACAGCGGCGAAAAAATGGTATGGATTTAGAGAGGGAGTAAGCCAAAAAGGCGTTTATGAAAACTGGGTTATTGATCCGGAAAACAATCCTCAACCGCAACAGGACGCTCCGCACTTTCTTAACTCTGAAGTTGCCATGGTTCTTATAAGGACAACTGAAGGCAAGACC
>JAAZKK010000069.1 GCA_012799825.1 Clostridiaceae bacterium
AAAAACAATGAATAGCCGTCGAGATCTCCGTTGAGATAGTAAAAACTGTTGGGGGTGATCGGATGCTCATAGTATGCGTCCGGGTACTCGCCATCTTCATCCGGGAGATACTTTGCAACGACGCAGATCATGAGGCCTTCATCTGACTCTAGCACAGCGCCGTCATCTTCTACGGAAAACTCAAATGTGTCACCGGTGTCATCGAATGTAAACGTGATGGTCTCCGCGTCTAAATCTTCAGTAAACGTCCCTGACTTCGGATCCGCCCCGGAAGTCGTCACAACAAACGTACCGTCATCATTTATGTAGAGTCTGCCTCCGGCAACATCGCCTTCTGCAAAATACGGATATTGATATTTAATCCCTAATTCGGATTCCTCCACATCATCAATCTCCCATAATTTCTTATCTTGCGTATCATCATCGTCATCATCGTCATCATCGTCATTATCGTCATCAGAATTATCGTCCTCGGCATCTAAGCGCACATAAGATGCCTCGTCATCCTTCTTGATCAGCTCGTCTTCCCCTTCGATGCTGAAAGCGGCAATCGGTACATCATCTTCAATATACTCAAACAAGCATAGCTGATATGCATCGCCGTCCCGATATTCCACGTGTCCTTGTCCGCCGGTCGCATGTCCGCCTGGTTGCGCAGCCATAAGCATCCATTTACCGTCTGTGAAAGTGTAATAGTCATAATTGGTATCACCGTCTAAATACCAGTTGCCGTTAAACTGTCCGAACTTTATGGATTGTTCAGCGCGATAGTAGCGAGCACCCCAACACCGCAAGATACCGTCTTCTAGAAGATCACCGTAACTGCTTTGTTCTTGTCCCTCAAACATAAATCTCTCGCTGTCTTCATCATAGGCAATCGTTCCCTCATTGGTCGTCACTGCGTCATAGTCGGCGGTAAAAGTTCCGTCCTCGTTGATCGTTATTTTTTGATCATTCAAGTTTCCGTAGGCATACCAGTCTCCCTTTGCATCGGAAAGAAACGTTTCCAGTTTTCCTTCGGGCTCTTTTTCTGTTTTGTCGGCAGGTTTTTCATCGGAACCGCCGCAGGCGAAAAGTGATCCGACCAAAAGTAATGCCAAAGCTAACGCAATAAATTGTTTCATTGTCCTTTTCATAGTTTTTCCTCCTCCCTCATGTGGTATTTTTCATCGTATATCGGAATGAACTGCTCGTCATGTGATCATTTGTCATGACTTTTGATTTTATTGCAGATATTAATAAATTTTTGATCGTATTATCAGCGCACCTGCACATAGTAAAAAAGGGAATCGTCGTGAATGGGTGCGATTTGTTTTACCGGTTTTTGCCAAGAATTCGTTCTGTATTGCAGAGTCTGCCAGGTGTTTCTAATGCTTTTGCCATCAGGACACGTCGATCATTCAATAATGATAAAGAATCGGCAATCACCTGTATTTATAAGAAAAATGCGGATTTGTCATCAATTAATCAGCGGCTTTGAACAAGGCTTCCAAACTCTTTTTGACCTGTCCGAACGGCAATCCCTTGCTTTCACAATACGATTTAACGGTCGACTGCGGCTCAAACGTTTTATCGCCTAACACATCGGCAATTTCTTTTTCCGTCAAGCCCATATTAAGCAGATCCTCGAAGGTCGTTTTTCCGCTTATACTCCGTGATTCTTTCTCTTCGCTTTCGATCTGACGGGCATTTTTACCCTTGCCGGGACCGAGGCCACCAGGTTGCCCCTTTGTATGCCAGAGGCCGGCTAATTGGGCAGAAAATATTCCGCCGATCAATACAATGACAATAATGATCGCTAGGATCTTTTTATTGATTTTCATCTTATTTCCTCTCCTTTTCGCCGGTTCAATCCACTGCTTTTAGCTCTTCGCTAACCTGCTTCTCTGCTTTTAGCTCTTCGCCTGCCTGATTTTCTGCTTTTAGTTTAGTGGATAACAAGAGGGTATCCTTGACGGGACAGGCTTCTTCGGATGAACACTGCAAACAGACGATGCAATTTGTATGGCGCACCGAATTTCGACTGCTGATCTCTATATTCATAGGGCAGACGCGGTCACAGTTCTTGCAGCCGATACACGTGCCGGGGGCTCTTTTGAGGGAAAAGAGGCTGATTTTAGAAATTAACCCCAAAACCGCCCCAAATGGACAAAGGTATTTGCACCAAGGACGTTCAATCCATAAAGATGCCAACACGACTAAAGTCAATATGATTAAGGCGCTGATGGCCACTTCTCCGGTCCAAAAATGAAATAAAGCGTAATACGGATCTACAGCTCTAAATACCAATTGGGCTGTGCCGGCCGTGACATAGAGGACCCAAATCAACACGCCATAGCGAAGATAACGCAACACCTTGTCGATCTTTTTTGGCATGAAATGATTGTATTTTTTACCGAATAATTTCTTGCCTATTTTACTGATCCATTCTTGAATACTGCCCAGCGGACAGACCCATCCGCAAAAAACGGATCCAAATAACAAGGTGAGAATCAGAACAAGAAACATTAGGACAAAGGAAGAGTCATGGATTCGATGAACATAACTCCCTTCCGTCACAAACTGGTAAATGCTGACCACTCCGCCGAAAGGGCAAACGGCGTGTATGCTGGCTTCGGATAAAAACGGCAAACCGTGTCCCGAATCGGCAAGTATCTTATTGGTCACAACAAGAGCAATCAATAAAAAGAATAGAATTTGTACAATGGTTCGCACGCGCGATTTTTTCTTTTTCACTCTTGATCCTCCACGTCCGAAATTACTATTTTGATTATAATCTTCAGCTCACAAAATTAGTCGATCCATTTCAACCAAATCAATATTCAAGTCCCCTCTTTCAAACGACAATTGGTTCTTCAGCTTAAGCCATTCCGGTTCAAAGGTGTTACGTGCAATAGCTGCGGTTCCGATCGGTTGTTATATTGATGAGATTAATGCGCTGCCCTTAAAGATCATGGATCGTGTTTTAGCGCCTGAAGAAAAGAAACTGTTTATCGATAAAAGCCCGGATGAACAACGGGAGCTCTTTTATACGCTGCGGAATAGTCTTAAAACTGCAATAAAATCAAAAGTCATGACAAATGCTCACACGACGAATTTCTCATCTTGAGATAGAGTGAATAATAATGGGAGAAAGCTGTATGTTTTCCATAGAGTGAACACGACTCGCGTTAGTAAGCACTTGGCCTCACATCAGACCATGCAACGCAGCAGTGACGACTTGCGAATTCTGTTCAGGCGAGGTTGAACATGGAACTGGATTTCTTGAGCGGGGATATTTCCCGCTTGCACCGAAAGCTGTTTCCCGCAGCGATTATGTCCCTGCTGACAATGCGCGCGTTACCTGGAAATGAAAGGAAAATCACATGCTAACACTTGCTACTTGGGTCGCTGAGTTCGCCAAATCACAACCAAACAAAACGGCCGTCGTCGACCAAGACGGGCACCGACAGACAAGCTACGCGGAGCTTAACGTGATGGCGGCACGTGTCGCACGCCTCCTTCTGGATTCGGGTGTCAAGAGGAATGATTTGATCCCTGTCTTGCTGCCAAGGGACGTCCGCTACGCGGCGGCTGTCGTAGGCGTAATCCGTGTCGGCGCCGTTCCAGTGCCGCTCAATCCGGCGTATCCGCAGGAGCGCATTGACTACATCAAGAACGATTGCCGTGCGCCTCTCATCATTGACGAGGCGTTTTTTGAGCGTGCGCAACAGTTGACACCGGACGAACACATCGTCGAACCGGACGCGTTCGACCGTGCGCTCGTCACCTATACATCCGGCTCGACCGGAAAACCGAAAGGTGTAGTGCAGAGTTGGACTAGCGTCACGGCAGCCATTGAGCGAAACACTAAAATTACCTCCATGTCAAACGAGGATCAGATTGCCTGCACGGCGCCTTTCAGCTTTATCGCCTCTCTTTCGGACCTTTACGCGCCGCTTTATTTGGGTGCAACCTTACACATCTTCTCGAATGAAACAAACAGGGATGTGCAGAAAATAGCCGATTACATTGCCGATCACGGCATCACGGGCATTTTTATCAGCCCGCAGCTTTTGAAAAAATTTAAGAACAAGAGTCAGAGTCTTCGCTATGTGGTATCCGGAAGTGAGCGACTGAGCCATGTCGCGCCCGACGGATACGAACTTTACAACAACTACGGGATGAGCGAAAGTCCTCTCTTAATATCTAGCTTCAAAGTTGATCGTGCGTATGAAAACACCCCTATCGGCAAAGTCGTTGACGGACTTGAGGTTTTGCTCGTATCTGAGGACGGCGTGCCCGGAGACGAGGGTGAGGTTTGTCTAGCTGGCGATATTTTCTTGGAGTATCTGAATATGCCTGAAGCGACGGAGAATGCTTTCTCCATGATTGACGGCAAACGATTCTTCCACACCGGCGACCTCGCTCGACGGCTTCCGGACGGCAATCTTCTGTACGTCAATCGCAAAGACTGGATGGTCAAGATAAACGGACAACGTGTGGAACCGGGCGAAATTGAACACACCATGGCAAATTTTCAAGGTGTCAAAACCGCCGTCGTCAAAGCGTTCGAAAATGAGTATGGACAGACCTATCTCTGCGGCTATTACACTGCCGAAAGCCCGGTGGAGGAACATGACCTGCGCGCTTGGCTGAACGGCATTTTGCCGGAGTATATGGTGCCCTTGTTTCTTGTGGAACTGGACGAATTTCCGCTCAATGCGAACCGGAAAATTGACCGTCTGGCCTTAGCCAAACCGGACGCGTCGCTCTTCCAGACAACTTACCAAGCACCTGAGAATGATACCCAGAAGAGTTTGTGCCGCGGCTTTGAGGACACGCTGAAGCTGAACAAAGTGGGCATCAATGATGACTTTTTCGCCATTGGCGGCGACTCCGTCAAGGCCGTCATTCTGGTCGATGTCTGCGGCATTCCGGATTTGGAAGTCATGGATATTTTCCAAGGTCGCACGCCGGCCGGGATCGCGAAACAGCTTGAGGTGCGTCGAACGACACAGAAGGAAGACGTCGATCTTTTTGCGCACACGGACGCGACGCCCGGAACGCGGCCGTTGAGCAACAGCCAGCTGGGAGTCTATCTGGCTTGCAGCCAGTCGCCGGATTCCACCATGTACAATATCCCCTACCATTTCCGCTTCAACAAAGATTCCGGCATCGATCCGGATCGCCTGCGACACGCCATTCATAGTGTCGTAGACGCGTATCCCGTCTTTAGGACAAAAACGGAAGTTACCTCCGACGGCCCGTCTCTCGTATTCGACGCGTCGATCCCTTGTGATATTCCCGTGAAACAAGCAAGTGAAGCGGACATCGACAAGATCGGCCGTGATTTTGTACGATCCTTTGATCTGACCCGTGGACCGTTGTTCCGTTTTGAAATTGTACAAACTGAGGATCACGACTATCTGTTCATGGATGTCCACCACATCATCTTCGATGGCGCGTCCACGGACGTTTTCCGCCGCCAGTTAACCCTTGCATACGATGGCAACACTTTGATGAAGGAAGAAATCAGTACGTTCCAGCTTGCCGAGAGCGAGTGCCGCTTCAAGGGGACCGCGTCATACAAGGCGGCGCACGATTATTTTGCGTCGTTCCTGGACGGAAACGAGGTCGACTCCAACCCGCTGTTTGATTTCACCCCCTCAGTCGATGTGTCAGATACTCCCGCACTCAGACATTACCATGTGCTAAGTGACGCGCTTTCCGTCGAGGCGGTGGAGCGTTTCGTGAGAGGTGCTCGGGTCACGGAAGGAACCTTCTTCTTAGGCGCCTTCGCCTATACGCTGGCAAAGTTCACAGGACAAACGGAAAGCCTCTTTACCACGGTCAACAACGGCCGGCATGACCCGCGTCTCAAGAACACCATCGGTATGCTGGTGCGCACCATTCCCGTATATGCTCAGTTTGACGAGAACCAACAGGTCACTGCGACCTTGCAAAACATTCAAGAACAATTTTTCCAATCCATGTATCACGACGGGTTTCCGTTCCGTGAAATGGCCAATGAGTTCGGAATTAAAGCGCACATCATGTACGTATATCAAGCGAAAACGCTGAACTCTCTTCGCATGGGTGATACCGACGTCCCGATGAAAAATATTGAGACAGGATCCGCGTTGGCGAATTTGTCGGTGATGGTGTTCCGGAGAGACGGCGGCTACGCCGTGTCGATTGATTACCGAAGCGACCTGTACGACATCGCTACAATCAAGCGGCTTGCCACCTTGTTTGATAACGTGCTGAAGCGCTTTGCCAACGGCGGAGCCCTAAAAGACATACAGCTCTTGTCTGAAACAGATGAACAGCTGCTGGATCGGTTTAACGAAACCGAGATGCTTTATGATGACACCCGTTCCGTGGTCGACCTGTTGCGTCAGCAGACTGGCCGCACACCGGATAAGGTGGCTGTGGTCTATAGGGAAAAGCAGTTTACCTACGCCGAAGTGGACCGCGTCACAGACAGACTTGCCGCTTACATCAGAGGGCTCGGTATCGGGCGTGAAGACGTTGTCAGCGTTATCATTCCGCGTAACGAATTCATGCCCATAGCCTCGATCGGCGTCTCGAAAGCGGGCGCTGCGTATCAGCCGCTCGATCCTTCGTATCCGTCCGAGCGGCTCTCCTTTATGGTCAACGACGCCTCCGCCAAGTTGCTGATTGCCGATGAATCCCTGCTGGGACTCCTGCCTAATTACACAGGTCCGGTATTGCTCACAAGAGATATCGAATCCCTTCCGGATCAAGAAATCACTTTCCCCGGACCGTCTCCCGATGATCTTTTCAACTTACTTTATACGTCCGGCACGACAGGCCAGCCCAAGGGGTGCATGCTTGAGCATAAGAACCTGGTGGCTTTCTGCCACTGGTACTGCCGCTATTTCGAAATGAATGAAAAAAGCCGGGCGACCGCTTACGCGAGTTACGGTTTTGATGCGAACATGTTGGATATGTACCCGGTACTTGTGTCCGGCGGCACTCTGTACGTCATTGACGACGACATGCGACTGGAACTGGACAAGCTCAACGAGTACTTCAGGAAAAACGGACTTACCCACGGATTCATGACGACACAGGTTGGCCGCCAGTTCGCCATGTCTACCGATCAGCACGCGCTCACCTATCTATCCATGGGCGGCGAAAAACTTGTTCCCTTCGACCCGCCAAAAAGCTTGCGTGCGTTTAATGTGTACGGTCCGACCGAATCGACGATTTTAACCACGGCGTTTGAGATCGATCGGCTTTATACCAACGTGCCGATCGGGAAACCGCTGGACAATCTTAAACTGTACATTGTGGACAGACTAAATCGCCGTGTACCGGTCGGTGTGCCGGGCGAATTGATTGTCGCTGGCGTTCAGGTGGCGCGAGGCTATCTGAACCGCCCGGAACAGACAGAAAAAGCCTTTCAGCCTAATCCCTTCACCTGTCAGGACGGTTATGATCGCGTGTACCGTACCGGCGACATCGTACGTATGTTGCCCGACGGAAACGTGGAATTTGTCGGCCGCCGTGATTCGCAAGTTAAAATCCGCGGGTTCCGGATCGAGTTAACGGAAGTAGAAGCCGTCATTCGCCAATTCCCCGGCATCGACGATGCGACTGTGAGCGCTATCGACACGCCGGGCGGCGAAGGCAAAGAGATCGTCGCCTATGTCGTGTCGGAAGAAACGGTGGACGTGCAGGCATTGAACGACTTCATTCTCTCCATGAAACCACCGTACATGGTGCCCTCGGCGACCATGCAGATTGACGCCATTCCGTTAAATCCAAATGGCAAAGTGGATCGGCGCAAGCTTCCCACGCCCACGCTCACGCCGACTGCAGCGGAGCCCACCTCTTCAGCACACGTCATGAACGTGCTCGAAAAACAGATTGCCGAAGCGGTGCAAAGCGTGCTCGGCGAAACCGCAATTTCCGTCAGCACCAATTTGATGACGGCGGGACTGACATCTCTCTCCGCCGTGCGTCTTTCGCGAGAGCTACATGAACGCTTCCATTTTAGCCCCGACGTTAAATCGCTGCTCAAGGGCTATTCGATTCTCGACATTGAAAATGACATCCTTGCGTACTTGTTACAGGCGCCAAGCGTGGACGCACCTGTTTCAGAAAGCGCCAAACCCGACAAGTACCCCCTGACTCAAACACAAACCGGCATCTATCTGGAATGTCAACGGGTCGGACCGAGCGATATCTATAACATCCCTATGATGTTGCGCCTGCCTTCTTCGCTTGACGCGGAGCGCTTAAGAGAGTCTGTGCTTGCCGCCGTCGAGGCGCATCCTGCCATGAAGTGCGCCATACAAGCGGATGAGCAGGGCAACCCCTTCATGATTCCCAACGACGACCTCGACGTTGATGTGCCGATTTTGGAAATCTCCGGGGATGAGCTGAAAAAAACCAAAGACAGCGGTCTCGTGACGTTCTTCTACTTGGACACTGCGCCGCTGTTCAGTTTCAAAATTTTCAAGACACCTGAAAACCTATATTTGATGGTCGACATCCACCATATTATTGCGGACGGCTCGTCGCTCAACATCCTGTTTTCAGATATCAGCCGCGCCTACAAAGGTGAGAAGCTGACACCGGAAGCGTACAGTGCGTTCGATCTGGCGCTGGACGAAGTCGAGAACCGTCGCGGCGATGCCTATAAGGAAGCCAAGGCATACTATGAAAGCATCTTCCGTGATATCGACGCGGATTCACTGCCTGAGCCGGATATCGCCACGGTCGAAAAAAGACCCGCGGCCAGCAAAGCGCTGCACCATCGGGATGAACGGCTTTTGGCTGTTGCGGTAGACGCCTTTTGCCGGAAACATCAGGTGACTCCCAATGCTTTATTCACGGCCGCGTTCGGCTTGACGCTCGCGCGGTGGAAACATTCGCCTGATGCCGTCTTTACCGTCATTTACCACGGGCGAACGGACCCGCGGACAGCCTCCATGGTCGGCATGCTGGTCAAAACTTTGCCGCTGTATGTAAACGCGAGCGAAGGCGGCACTGTCCAATTCGTCCACAGCGTCAAGGAACAGCTTGCCGGACTGATGGCGCACGACCTCTATTCGTTCGCTGAAGCAAGCCGCGCCTTCGGCATATCCTCCGATATCATATTCGCGTACCAAGGCGACATGTTGGAGAGTGCCGAAATCGCAGGGGCAGCGGCAGACATCATCTCCTTGCCGCTCAACACGGCAAAAGCGCCATTGAATATTGACGTATTCAAAGACGGGGACGGCTACCGTTTCGACTGGGAATATCGCGCGGATCTCTACTCAGATGAGCTGATTAGGAGCCTAGCCGACGCCGTAGCAAGCGCCGCCGTCAGCCTGCTTGAAGAGGAAGAGTTGACCGCTGTCAGTCTTGTGTCGCCGACGTCTCGCGCCTTGCTCGATCGTTTCAATGACACCGACTGGCCGCTCGATTATAGGCCCGCACACTGTCTCTTGGAGGAACAGGCTGAGCGCACGCCGGATCGCATCGCCGTGATCGCCGCCGGAGAGAAGTTGACGTATAAAGAGCTCAACGCACGCGCCAATCGCGTAGCGCACAAGCTGATAGCGCTCGGCGTCAAACCGAACTCCATCGTCGGGGTGATGACAGGGCGCTCCGCTTTTGTCTATATCGCAAGGCATGGCATCCTCAAAGCTGGCGGCGCCTTCCTTTGCATCGATCCCAAATACCCGGACGACCGTATCGCCTACATGATAGAAAACTCCGGTATGTCCCAACTGCTCGTTACCCGCGAGGTCATGGAGCAGAGAGACGACTTTCTCAACGAGGCGAATGTAAGCTTCAATGTGATTGAAGACATGGCGGCGGAAGGTGACGACAGAAATCCGGACATCGCCGTTGATCCCGATGATCTTTGCTATTGCATCTATACGTCCGGATCAACCGGACGGCCCAAGGGCGTCAAAATAACCCAGCACAATTTGGTGAACTTTGTTGACGCGAACCCTAAAAACCCGGAAATTCTGGGCTACACCGAACGCGGAAAAGTATCGCTTGCTCTGGCAGCCATCACGTTTGACGTGTCCATTATGGAGGATTTCATCCCCTTGACCCATGGGCTGACCATCTGTATGGCGACGGAGGAGGAGATTCATAATCCGCTTGCCCTGGCAGAACTCATGCTGGAAAACAACGTGGACATCATGAGCTGTACACCGTCTTTCCTGATGAACATCATCGATTTGCCGCAGTTGCAGCAAGCGCTTGCGGGAGTCGCCTCCTACGATCTTGGCGCCGAATCTTTCCCGGAAGCGCTCCATGATAAAATCCGCGCCATTCGGGAGGATGCCTACATCATGAACGGCTACGGTCCCACCGAAGCAACCATCAGTTGCACCATGGCCGTTATCACCGATTCGAAAAATATTACGATCGGCAAACCCGCTTCCAACGTGCGCGCCCATATGCTGGATCAGCATAATAACATCTTGCCGATGGGTGCGTTGGGTGAATTGACCATCTGTGGAGCGGGCGTCGGCGCAGGCTACATCGGACTTGAGGACATGACCCGGGAGCGCTTTATTCTGGTGGACGGCCTGCCGGCTTACAAAACGGGCGACCTTGCGCAGTGGACGCCGGAAGGGATGATCTGCTTCCGCGGAAGAAAAGACAATCAGGTCAAGCTACGCGGATTGCGCATAGAGCTCGACGAAATTGAAGCGGTCATCAACAGCTTCCCCGATGTTTTGACAAGCATCGTACGGGTGAAAGGTTCGGAAACGGATCAGTTTTTGGCCGCCTACTTCACAGCAAGTAAGGCGATTGATAAAACCGAGTTGACAGAATATTTATCAAGCAAGCTGACCTATTACATGGTGCCCAGCGTAATGATGCAACTTGACGCCATGCCGTTGACCACAAGCAGAAAAATCAATGACAAGGCATTACCGGAGCCGGAATTCACTGCGGTTGAGCGCGAGTATACCGCGCCGGAGAATGAGCTTGAACGCACTTTCTGTGATCTGTTCGGCGAGATTCTCGGACTTCCGCGCGTCGGCGCCAACGACAACTTCTTCGAAATTGGAGGAACTTCACTCAGCGCGTCAAGGGTGGCCATGTTCGCACTGGCGAAAGGGCATTCCGTCACATATGCGGACGTATTCCGGCTGCCCACTCCTCGCGAGTTGGCGCAACTCGCCGGCGGACAAGAGAAGGCGTCAGCGATCGATATTTCTGCAAGCAAGCAGGACGAATTCAATTACGCGGAGCTTGAACCGGTGCTGAGCGGAAATTGTGTCGAAAACGTTGACCGGGTGATCTTCGAAGAAGTTGGGGACATTCTGCTCACAGGAGCAACGGGGTTCCTCGGCATGCACGTCCTGTACGAGTTCCTGACCAAGTATTCAGGCAAGGCTTACTGTCTGGTGCGCAAAGGCCGTTCGTCTGACGTTGAGCAGAGGCTGAAGACCATGCTCGCATACTACTTTGATCGCCCGTTCGAAGAACTCTTCGGGAAGCGGATATTCTGTATAGAGGGCGACATCACGGACAAGACAATCGTAGAAAACCTCAAGGATGTCAGCTTCGACACGCTGATAAACTGTGCGGCGCTGGTCAAGCATTTTGCTTCGGATGATTCGCTGGAACGCATTAACGTGCACGGCGTGCAAAACCTGATCGAACTGTGCCAAGCGACGGGACGGCGATTGATTCAAGTATCCACCGTCAGTGTTGCGGGCGAAGGAAAGGACGGGAAACCTCCGCCGGACAAGTTGATTAGAGAGTGTGACTTGTATTTCGGCCAGATCATCAACAACGCCTACATCCAATCCAAGTTTCTCGCGGAACGTATTGTGCTGCAGGGTATCACGGAAGGTCTTGACGCACGCATCATGCGTGTCGGCAACCTCATGAGCCGCGACCGGGACGGCGAGTTTCAGATTAATTTCCTTACGAACGGTTTCATGCGTCAACTCCGCGGTTATCGTGCGCTGGGTGTATTCCCGATCAGCCTGATGAATGCGCCGGTTGAGTTCTCGCCAATTGATTCCACAGCGTCAGCCATTCTTACGTTGGCAGGAACCGGTCGGGAATTCACGGTGTATCACCCCTACAATAACCACGAGATATTTTTCTCCGATGTGATCAGCGCCATGAACAACTGCGGTCTTCTCATTGATGTGGTGACCGATGCAGAATTCGACAAGGCCTTGAAACGTGCTTTGGAAGATCCGGATTTACGTGACAGAGTCTCCGGGTTGATCGAGTATCTGACGGATGAATCCGGCAGCAAGATGTACATGTTAAATGCGGAAAACAGGATGACGACCGAAATCCTTTACCGTGCCGGATTTAAATGGCCGATTACAGGGGATCGTTATCTTGAGGGCGCGTTGCGCGCGTTGGACGGACTGGGCTTTTTTGATGAATGATCAGGAAGTTCATGAACGCAGAACCTTATCGAAAAACATCTTATACCCCGTACAAAGGTAATTTTTGCTGTCCCAAAGCCTGTCTTTGGGACAGCCGCCGAAGCAGAGTTTAATATATTGGCAATCAAGACATTCTTCCGGCAGACCGTATGTTTTGTGCATCCCGAAATCCCGGTTTAGCTCCATCAATTCGCCAAGAGAAGTCCGGGTGATATTGCCCAGTTTATAGGCAGGAAACGCATATCGGTCACAGGCGTAAACATCGCCGTTCGCTTCCACGCACCCGGAGTGACCGCAGAGCGGATTGTGAACGCACAGAGAGGATGGAATTCCTCTGAGATTTCCGATTGTCACATCAAAGAGCTGGATATGCTTTTTATCAGAGTCAAACGTATTCCATTCGTCCCAAATCGCACACAGAAAAACACCGTAGCCCTCAGAAGTGACTGAAAAATCGGTGAGAGGGTGCTTGATTTTAATGGAGTAGAGCCCCGGCGGAGTGGCAAAAAGCTGACCATCCTCTGCTTCATACTGAGCCGGCATACACTCGACGACCGGAAGAAACTGCAGAAAATCTGTCAACTCTCTTAGAAAGCGATAGACTTCCAATGGTTGTTCCATGTTTATTCTGTTTACAGTTGTAAGCGTGTTGAACGATACTCTGTGCTTTTGCAACAGTTCTATGCCGCGCATGGTTTCTGTGAAGGAGCCTCGGCCGTCCACTGTTTTGCGATAGGCATTATGTAGCGCCTCCGGTCCGTCGATACTCACACCGATCAAAAAGTT
>JAAZKK010000082.1 GCA_012799825.1 Clostridiaceae bacterium
GAATCGGCTCTGAAAGGGCTGGAGCGTTTTGGCTTGGCCGAGTACGCCCAAGTTCCGTTCAGTGAATTATCCGGCGGACTGCAGCAACGGGTCATGATTGCCCGCGCCATGCTGGACAAACCCAGGATGTTGATTTTGGACGAGCCGACGGCCGGAGTAGATGAAGAAAGTAAACGAAGCTTTTTAAAACTATTGAACGATTTAAAAGACAAAGAAAAATTAACCTATATTTTAGTAACTCACGAAAAGGAGTTAGTGTACGAAATACTCGATATGGATTATCGGGCGGAAATACGTAACGGGAGATTGGAGTATGTTTGAGTTTGCTTTTATGCGCCGAACCTTGCTGGTCGGATTGATGTTAGGCGTGACCATTCCACAAATAGGAATTATCGTGGTAAATCGCAAGACTTCGATGATGGGTGACGCTCTGTCACATACCTCATTGGCAGGAGTAGCTTTAGGTCTGATTTTCGGCTTTAATCCCAGCTTGGGAGCTATAATGGTCTGTTTGATTTCGGCCTTTGCTATTGAGGCTATGCGCTATCGTCTTCCGCAGTACGGCGATATGGCGACAGCTGTAGTCATGAGTATAGGACTCGGGGCTGCCTCCATACTGTCAGATTTTACGCCGGGAGGTAACACGTTGGAGTCGTATTTGTTTGGAAGCATTTCATCCGCGACTCCTCATGACGTCACCGCTTCGATCGCCTTGTTTGTCGTCGTTTCGTTCGTCACTCTCTTCTTCTATAGCGGTCTGTTAAATATTTCCATAGATCCTAATCTGGCTCGCTTGGATGGTGTGCCGGTTCATGGCATTAACGGTATTTTTACTGCTCTTACGGCTATAACGGTGGCTCTTAGCGCTAAAATGGTTGGTGCCCTTTTGGTTTCATCTTTGCTGGTTATTCCGGTTGCCTGCTCTTTGTTCTTAGCCCGTTCTTATAAGCAGATGTATTTCATTTCATTGAGCTTAGGACTTCTTTTCATGATGTCGGGTCTGACCCTTTCCTGGTACTTCGAGATCAAACCAGGCGGTGCCATTATCCTCATTGCCACCATTGGCCTATTGCTCAGCGCGTTGTACGCAAGAAGAAGAAAAATCAGACGAGAAACCGTTCTTCAGGTAAAAGTAGAAGCCGTCCGTGAATAGTGGAAAGTGGGATGTCTCTTTTGAAACACCCCCCCTACTTTATTTAGGTAAAAAGGCTCGCGAACTAAACTTCACCGTATTTTCGCATCAGGGTAAAAAGGCGCTCCCTAAACGCTTCCCGATCAATATCAAGGACGACGCGATGCTCGCGATAAGGCATTTTCTTGTCTGAATCGAGATCGGTAACCGTTTTGCCGACAGTTATTGATCCGCGCGTTTCCACACGTATACCCGCTTTTCTTGCTGTAAACATCGCTTCATCTTCCGCGAAGAAAAGCGCGGCCGGGTCATGGAGACAGATACCGGGAAGGCCTTTTGATAGCTCATATTTTAGTGCGTTCTGCTGACTTTGGTAGCTAAAGATCGCTTGCGGCGTGCCGAGTTTGACAAGCTCATTAAGCTCATCTCCGGTGAGATACGCTTTCAACGTGACGTCAAGACCGCACATGACAACGGGAACGCCGCTGTTAAACACGATATCGGCGGCTTCCGGATCGGTGACCACATTAAATTCAGTGCATGGCGTCGTGTTGCCGCCCACCGCGGCACCGCCCATAATAACAATTTTAGCAAGACGCTTCGGCAACTCCCTGTACTTGATGAACGCCTTCGCTACATTAGTCAAAGGTCCCACCGCGACAAGAACAAGATCCTCATGCTCCATCGCCGCGTTATAAAGCGCGTCCCATGCGGTCTCGGGTTCTTCTTTTCGAGGCGAGGGGGCAAGCTCCACGCCGCCTAATCCGTTAAGACCATGCACATGAGGCGCCGAGACGAGAGGGCGCGCCAACGGCTTATCGGCGCCTTTGTAGACTGGGACATCTGTCCTACCCGCCAACGCGAGTACGTTGAGCGTATTCGGCAGTGTTTTATCCAGCGCGACATTACCTGCCACCGCGGCTACGCCAATTAAATCGAAACTTTTCATTTTGGCAGCACAAAGAAGAGCCATCGCGTCATCGACACCCGTATCGCAATCGATGAAGAGCGGTACTCGTTTCATTTCGACATCCGATTTCATTTCTTTTTCAGTCATGTCATTCACCCAGATTTCCCTTATGTTTTCACCTTCGCAACAAAGATTCAACCATAGTAAGCGACCGCGTCAACGAGCAAATCAACGAAGGCGTCGCGATTAATATCCATAAGACAATACGCGTTAGCCGGTTTCCCAGACACTCTGTTAAGATCTCCTACCGTGGCCCCGCGACAGAATTCGCCCGTTGTCTCTATCTGTACGTAGAGGTCTCTTCCCGAAAGGATATCCGGACGCAAAAGTGCCGTCACAGCTACGGCGTCGTGTACCGGCGCCCCGGGGTATCCAAGAGATTGATGAAAATGGTAGAAAAACTCGAGCCATCCGGCGACGACGGATGCGACTTGATTGCCGACACAGCGAATCCTTTCGAAGTCCTCGGGGTAAACGAGCGCGCGTTCCGTGACGTCGAGGCTGGCCATTGTGATGGGAATGCCCGATTCAAAGACGATCTTCGCCGCATCAGGATCAACGAGTATGTTAAACTCAGCGGCAGGCGTCCAGTTACCGCGAGCGATTCCCCCGCCCATGAGTGAAATATGTCTGATTTTAGACTTAAGTTCGGGATAGAGCAACAGCAGCGAGGCCACATTGGTCAACGGACCTGTCGGAACAATGACGACCGGCTCTTCGCTTTCTTCCAAACACTTCGCCATCAGCTCGGCTGCGGAGCATGCGACAGGCTGGCAGGCAGGTTCCGGCAATTCCGGTCCGTCTAGCCCCGTCTTCCCATGTACAGTGTCGGCGATGATAGGATCTCTAAAGAGCGGTTTCGCAAGACCCATCGCAAGCGGCACATCCATACCCAGAAGTGCCATGATGCGCCCCGCGTTATAGGTCGTTTTTTCTATCGTCTGGTTGCCGCAAACGGACGTTACACATAGAATACGAAATTCTGGGCGCGATCGCACTAAGACCCAGGCGATCGCGTCATCGTGTCCCGGATCCCCATCCAGAATGATTGGGAGCGGATGCTCTGTCGATGCATGAAATGTCTGAATGTTGCTCTTTCTTACGATCACGTGGAACTCTCCGTTCTTATCGAATTAAATGCCCGTCAGGCGTCTTATACCGCGTTTTCTGAGCTTGCGTGTCCTATTCCATGCGTAGATAAAGAGACCCAATATAGTGACCGCATAGGGAATCATAGAGACAAGGAAACTCGAGACATTCGGCAAACCGGCGACCTTCGTGCTCAAACCGTGCGCTGTGCCAAAAAGAAGCGATGTGAGCATGGCTCCCACCGGCTCACCGCGGCCCATGGCTTGAGCCGCAAGGGCGATAAAGCCTCGTCCTGCAACCATACCTTGGTTCCACCCCTGAGAGTAATACATCGACATAAAAGCACCGCCCAAGCCGGCCAAAGCGCCCGACATAGCAATGGCAATATACTTGACGCGTTTTACACTGACGCCGACACTGGACGCCGCTTCAGGACTTTCACCGACAGCGCGTATATTAAGACCGAGGGGCGTTCTATAAAGAAACAGCCATATCAGCCAAACCAACAAGAAAGCGACGTACGTCAAGATGCAGTGACCTGACAGAATCTCGCCGAGAAATGGTATATCTTTGATCAACGGAATCTCGATGGTGGGAATTAGAATATTGGGAGAAACAAGTTTCGCCGTATTGCCACGAAGCCCCGTGAACATATAAAGCAAGAATATTGCCCCGCCCTCGCCGAGCATATTGACAGCAATACCGGCCAATATAATATCTGTCTTAAATTCGAGATAGAAGAATCCCATCATCAGAGCCAAAAGCGTACCGACGAGCACGGCGCCTAAAACACCTAAAAGCCAACTCTGCGTCCAATAAGCGAAAAGGAATCCGAAGAGTGCCGAAAGCATCATCGTACCCTCGAGACCGATGTTCGACATCGCCGCCTTCTCGGCGACAACGGCAGCGAGCGCAGCAAAAAGAATCGGCGCTGTAATACGGAAGATCATAACGAGAAAATCGATCTGAAAAACCCACTCTGCTAGTTGTTCAAGCATGTTACTCACCTCCGTTTTCGATATCGGCGTTGCCTTGCTTTAGCAGTTCCTCCCTTGTCGTCTTGACAACAATCTTCTGACGATAACCAGATAGGAATTGTTCCGCGGCGAAGAACAGGAAAATGGCCGCCTGAATAATATCGATCATCTCACTGGGCACGTGCGTTTTTGTAGACATGAGCATACATCCCTTATTGAGGTACGCGAGAAAGAAGGCAGCCAGCGGTACTGCACCCGGATTGTTTCTCGCCAAGATCGCGATCGTTATCCCCGTCCAGCCATACCCGGGAAGACTCAACCAGAGGAACTGATTATAGCGCCCCAACACTTCAAGACTGCCGCCCATGCCGGAGAGCATCCCGCCGATCATCTGCGAAACGATAATCATACCGGCGACATTCATGCCTGAGTAGAGCGCGAAAGACTCATTGATGCCGATCATGCGAATGCTATAGCCCCAACGCGTCCGATACATGAAGAACCACATGATGACAGTCAAGATAAGTGCCGCAATGAAACCCCATGACAATTTGCTCGTACCTGGCACGATTTGAAACACGCGCGCCGACTCGCGGAAATCATGAGTCATTGTTGCGCCACGTGAACGGTTGGCAAAATGAAAATTAAGGAAGTGCATCGACACATAGAGCATGACGTAGTTCAACATCAGGCTCGTAACCATTTCGCTTGCGCCAAGTATAACTTTGGCCAGAGCCGGAATTAACATGATGACAGCGCAGACGACACCGGCGACCAGCGTCGCCACGAGAGGATGTATAAACGGCGGAAGATCCCAATAAACGCCAATGAGACCACCCACAAATGCGCCCACATAGACGCATCCTTCTCCTGCCAAGTTAAACTGGTTGGCGGAAAACATGACACAGACAGCAAGACCTGTGAAAATTGTTGGTATCATCGCCGCGAGCACTTCCAACATATTGCGCATGTTAAATGAAACCGCGCCGTTCTTTACGGACACGAGCGGTCCGATCAAGAGGTATCGCAGTGATTCCAAAGGTGATTCGGACGTCAAAAATACGAAAATCGCAGCGACGAACAGCGCAAAGAATATGGCAACGGCGCCGCGCAAGATATTAAATTGGGTCATTCTACGGTCAAGCATGGCAGGCCCTCTTCACTTCTTCATCGCTTTGCTTCTTAAGACCAAGCATATATTCGCCCATCATCACATCATCCCACTGTCCGTCATCGAAATATCCGACGATTTTGCCGCCGTAGAGCACAATTAAGCTATCGGAAAGCTCCATTACCTCGTTGAGATCGGCTGAAACGAGTAGGACAGCAGCGCCTTGACGGGAAAGATCGATTAGTTTCTTTCTTATGAGCTCGGTAGCTCCGACATCGATACCGCGCGTCGGTTGATCGGCAATGATAAGAAGCGGATCGGCAGAGAATTCGCGCGCGACAACGACTTTCTGAATGTTGCCGCCTGAAAGCATATTCACATGCTGGCGACCCGATTTGCAAAGGACGGCATAATCTTCGATTAGATTTTGACTCGTTTCACGAATCGCTTTCATGTTGAGAAGCGGTCCTTTATTAAACGCAGGCGACGAAATCCGATCGGATACGATATTTTCATTGATACTTGCTGACCCTGCAATGCCGAACGTCATTCGATCTTCAGGAACGTAGGAAATACCCATATCGCGCAATTCACGCTGCGACTTATCAGCAATATTCACACCGTTGACATGAACGGAACCCTCTTCTGGGGCAATGAGCCCGAAGAGAATATCCACCAGTTCTCTCTGACCATTGCCTTCGACGCCGGCAATTCCTACTATTTCACCTTTTCTCACGTCGAACGATATGCCGTTCAACATGCGTTTATTCCATTCATTGACAAACTGCAGGTTCTCGACGAGCAGAACGACTTCTCCCGGTTCAGCCGGTGTCTTTTGCACCTCTAGAACGACATCGCGACCGACCATCAGACGCGATATCTCCTGTTCTGAAATGGAATCGGTGTAATACGTGCCGACGGCTCTGCCGTGCCGCATAATCGTTACGCGGTCAGTCAATTCTTTAATTTCGTTCAATTTATGGGATATAAAGATAATGGTAAAGCCTTGACTTTTCAGTTCATGCAACTGCCTGAACAATTCTTCCGTCTCCTGTGTGGTCAGCACAGCTGTCGGCTCATCCAAGATTAAAACCTTCGCGCCACGCACCAAGGCTTTTAGAATTTCGACTTTTTGTTTCATACCGACTGAGATATCCGCTACACGAGCATTAGGTTCCACGTCAAAATGAAAGCGTTCTGCGTATTCCTCAGTCAGACGAACCGCTTCCTTAAAATCAATAAAAATGCCGGACTTCCTAGGCGCCATTCCGAGCACCACATTCTCAGCGACAGTGAGACTCGGCACCAGCATAAAGTGCTGATGGACCATCCCGATACCATTTGAAATCGCTGCCATCGGCGACGAAAACATTACTGCCTCGCCGTCAATCAAAATTGCACCGCTTGTCGGCTTTTCAAGTCCGAAAAGGATCTTCATCAGTGTCGATTTACCGGCGCCATTCTCACCGACCAGCGCGTGAATTTCGCCCTTATTGACGGAAAAATCGACGTCCCGATTGGCCGCGATGCCATTGGGGTAAACCTTAGAGATCCCTAGCATTTGTACAACAGGCGTATCTGCCATCTTCGGTCTCCTCTTGGTCTTGATCCGCCCATCTGCAAGTCATTTTATCGCTTTCGATTAAGGAAGATCGCTGCGGATCGTTATTCACATCAGGTGATCGATCATATTGAAAATCACACATATATAGGAGAGGGGATCCTTTGAGGGATCCCCTCCCATGTTATGTCTCCTAAATGGAGTCGTTGTCTCAAAATCAGCTTACGGCTTCATTTGCTCGCGAAGCGCAATTGCGCCATCGTTGTCGGTGATCGCCGAGGGCACTTTGACTTCGCCGTTGCGAACCGCTTCTGCAGCGGCCAAAACTTTGTCTTGGACATCCTGAGGCGTATACTTCTTGAAGTTCTTGTCGCTTACAAAACCGACACCGTTTTCAAGTAGACCGAGGTTTACTTCTTTCCCCCAGTGGGTGCGGCCTGAATCCCATTCGTCGATCAGCCAGATCAGAGAGTCACCGACGTTTTTGAGACCCGATGTCAGCGTTATGGCCGCTTGGTTTTCAGGAAGTGTCAGCTCTTGGTCTGAGTCGACACCGAAGAACCAAGCTTTGCCTGATTCAAGCGCCGCTTCTGCGCCGCCGTTGCCGGAAAGACCCGCAACACCCCAGATGATGTCACACTTATTGTCATTGATCATACTGAGTGCCATTTCTTTGGCCGTAGCGGTATCGGCATAGCTGTTGACGTAGCGCGCGTCGACACGAACCTCGGGATCGGTGTCTTTGACGCCGGTCAGGAAGCCGTAGAGGAAGTCATTGATGACGGGACTATCCATGCCGCCAATGAATCCGACCGTCTTTTCAGGATTGATTTTATCCATGCCTTCCACGGTCGTCAAAGCCGCCGCGTAAACGCCCAAGATGTAACCCATGTCATTTTGACGATAGCTGATGTTGACGACGTTGGCGTTCTCGCCCACGTAGGTGGTGTCATCGTAAATCGCAAACTTTTGGTCAGGATAAGCGGTTGCAGTGTCTTTGAGGTAATCAGGCATCTGATACGTACCGCAGACGACAAGATCGTATTCACCGCTTTCTGCAACTTCGTTTAATGTCTCTTGCCATCTCGGATGATCGGATTCGGCTGCGCCCATTTCCTCATATTTGAGTTCAATGCGGCCATCGGCTGCCAACTTCTCAAGTCCTGCTTGAGCAGAGTCAAAGAAGGACTTATCGCCGAGGTTTCCGTTGATCAGGTGAATGACTTTATATACCTTCTTCCCCGGGTCTTCCGATCCTGCCGGATCTTCGGAACCTTCGGGAGTCGAAGCTTCAGTCTTCTTACTCTCAGGCACTTCCGGATCCGGAGTTGACGGAGCACAGGCGACAACTGACATCACCATCAACAACGCAATCAGTAATGCAAATACTTTTTTCATATTTTCTTCTCCTTGTTCTTTTGATGTGTCACAATTTGCTCATATCACCAAATCCTTTGATCGTAATAAAACATCAGGGAATGGCCCGATTTATGAACAAAATGACCAATCGCAGAGATATTATACACATATTTCACCACATAATCAACGAAAACAGGGCTCCTGTGAGCGTAGTACCCGCTCAGTCCACTTAAGCCCAATCACTCAACTCGATCTCTCAGTCACTCAGTTATAAGCCGGTCACTCACCATCGATCAATTAGGTGCTCAGCTGATCAAGCTATGTGTAAAGATGCGAGTATTTGAGGAAAAAGTGTGTATAATCAGGCTAATGAGAAAGAGCAGAGAGTATAAGAGCTATTTCTCGAGTCTTTAACCTTACCTATGAGGAATTGATAAACCTATGATTTGAATGTATTATCTCTTGAGTATCAGAGCAATTGAAGCCTGCCGACATTGCCTCAACATAACTCCAACGAATCAGGGCATATGAGGAGCATGAAGAAATGTACAATTTTGAACATTATCTGACTAGACGATTTATCTCAAATAGTTCTTATTATCTAAGAAAAGATGAGCTCCAGTTTTACCCTTTTTTAAACCAAAAGTTCTTAAAAGCAATCTTGGATGAAAATCCAATTGAAATTAGAGAGTCAGTTCAAGAACAACTCCCTTGTCCTCTTACAGTTATTCTTGGTCAGCTTTTACTTTATTCAGACATGATTCATAAAGTGATTGACAAACTACAACACATGATCCGTGATGTCGATCAAGGCAACATTTCGGTTGCCGACCTTGTGTACGATTTCTTTTCATTTGTCATCAATACATTTGAGAATCCGGACAATCCGATATTCGCATCTTTTATTGACTATAATTGGTTAT
Source organism: Clostridiaceae bacterium (assembly GCA_012799825.1). GTDB lineage: Bacteria > Bacillota > Clostridia > Saccharofermentanales > DTU023 > UBA4923. Next base: position 9,123 of record JAAZKK010000082.1, read on the forward strand.
GTGCAAGCTTTCGGCCAGAACGTTCCACGGATGAATTTTCCGAGTTAGCTGAGAATATTGAATATTTTTCATCGTTTGCAGGTCATAAGCGTTTCATTGATGAAATAACAAGCAACTTAACGGACACAGAATTAATCGCCTATTCAAAAGAATTAATATATGCGAATGGTCACGAACTCGGAGAAAATAACAATATACAGCAATACTTGTATCACATCGCAGACGTGTTCTTAATAAATTATGAAACGTCACCGGATGAAATGACGACCGACGATTTTATTATCTCAGCTCAAAGCGCAATAAGTATACTCAACAGCATTCTGGACAACAAACTTAGCTTGAAATACAAGAACATTGATCATGTGACCTTTATTAAAAAAATGAGGCCTATTCTTCGAAAAGATTACTCTTTTATTTCGGAGATCGTTTCCATCAACGGATTTCTTGATTCCGGGCTTTCAGAAAGAAGTAAAGCCATCTTTTTAGCTGACTTAAAAGCCGAATATATCATTCGATTTTGGAAATCATTAAAAGAAAGATCCGAGGAAATATATGACAAATACATTTTCTTTAAACACTTTAATGGATCTGTCGAATTGTCGAATTATATTCGCAAACACAATTTCCCTCATATTAATAAGAATGCTGCTAATTTCTACAAGAAAATTAATAACTCGGATTTAGTTTCTTGGTCAGATCTTGCTGCTTATCTATGGCTAGCAGAAAATGATATCAATATGGAGTTGCTGCTTTATCAATGCATGGATGAAATTAATAGTGAAGTTATCGTAAATAGACGACATATTTTCCCCTACTATCTAGAATTGGCGGATCAACGAATCATCGTGTTGGAAGAGTACTCAGGAGCTAAATTAGGTTATGATAACCCGTATGCCAAGAAGTCGACATACAGAAATTTAGAGTATCAATTCTGGGATGCCGAGACACGCTGTTTCGTGAAAAGAAAAGTCCAATTCCACCGCGAACCTATAACAGGTGAATGTTACGAGACGTATGAGCCTAGAGCAATCTATGTCCCCTACATACCCCATCTCCCTTACCTGTTGTAGCTGATCTCATTCCTCATCGAGAACGCTATTCTGCCAACCATATTATTAAAATCCCAACTATCCAAAAAAAACAGTACTCTATGAGTTTTTTAGAATCATTTCGGCAATCATTAGTCACTTTCATTTTTTTTATGAAACCTAGTTCTAAGATCTCATAAAGAACTACTCCGTACAACATACGCAGTTGCCGTCGATGATATGGGTCTGTAGCCGGTTTAGAATCTTTCAAGTGACGAGCGGCTTCGAAACACATCTCTTTGATTATTTCATCACTCCATCCGCTTTCTTCACGGATTTGACGGAGAAATGCAAGCATTTCAGATCGATGATGATAGTAACCATTTTCCATGTCGTTCGGCAAATAAATTATTAGCGAGAGAAGATCAAAACGATGAATCATCTCTTCGATGATAAGACTTCTTTGGAGCTCATCATAATTTGATTCGTCGCTGTCAGTACCTTCACCGTTGTGTTTCGATATTCTCATGCCCATTGTTTTTCACCTGACACTGTTTTCTGATTAACAATAGTACGATTGATTTAGTATAAACAGTTTCTTCCATTCGAAAATAATCACTTCTTTATCAGATGTCTGCTCTATGTTTTTACACATTCCTCGGGTATTATCAGGCGACTCTATGGGTCTTATTTCTTTAGATCTAAGATAGTACCACTCCGCTTTGTCAGGCTAGACATGTTCATAGTAAAAGTCTCCTGGTTTTGTGACGTGCTTTCACATCTTTGAAATATCCGAGTTAGTCTAATTCTCAAATTTGCTTAAAAGAAAATTGGTAATGCCCAGATACGCTTCATACTTCTTGGGATTTGCTTGATAGAGACGCTCGTAAATCTCCTTCGATTGCAGATGACACGCTTTCGCTTTATTAAACTGGCCTTGGTCATCATAAAAAAGCCCTAAAATATCGCAAGTCGCGGCAAGATCCTCTCCAAAGCGATCGGGATTCTGCCGAAACAATTGCTCTATTATTTTCTTTGATTGGAGATAATACTGTTCCGCTATTTCAAGCTGACCTTGATCATCATATAAAACACCAAGATTGCCATAAATTGTCGCAAGATCCTCTTCATGGAGATCGGGATTCAACTGCGATAAACGCTCTCTAATTTCCATCGCTTGAAGAAAGCATCTTATCGATTCCTCAAACTGAGTTTGCTTATAGTAATGTGTCCCCAAATTCTTGCAAGATAAAGCCAGATCTCCCTCATAAAAACCATGGCCATTCTTAGCGAGATATTCTCTGATCTCCCTTGATTTCAGATAAGATTTCTCCGCTTTGTCCGCTAGACCTTGTTTACAGTATAGAGTTCCAAGAAGATCGAATAAGGTCGCGCGGTCCTTTTGTAGAGGATTTTCTAAATCGTATGTTTTCTCAAGCTTTTCTGCTATTTGAATCGATTTTTGAACTTTGTTATGTTTCAGAAGGTATACTGCATATTCATAGACGGCATCAAACTCGATACTTTCCCTCAAGGCTACCTTGGTAATCTTTTCGTAGCAATCAGTAATGTCATCAAAGCAAGCAATGTAGCCCACCATGGTTCCTAGGATATCTATCCTCGTCCGGTATTCGCGGATGTAACGTGACGATAGTGTCTTAATCTCTTCTTCCTCACCTTGCTTTCGTTTTTCGTAATCATCGTCTATTTCTTTCGGATCCAGAATACGGAGACAGCCATAGCAGTCTCCGCGCTCGAATAACGAATACGCCTTGCTCTGTCGTACCGTCACATCACCACTTAGTATTCCTCGACTCATTGACAAGGTCACCTCAAAGATCAGCTTTTCGAGCTCATTAATTTCATCGATCAAAGACTGCCGATCCACAGCAAGTTGTTCATACATCTCTTCTGCCTGAACATCCAACTTGCCCACAGTATACTTCGCTTTTTCGGCATAGTACTTTAGATTGATCTTCTCTAATTTCATTTTCAGGCTTTGTAGCGGAGCATGATTGAAAAATTCGTCAACTTTATTTAACGACAGATCATCTTCTCCAATTTCAATTCCCTCAATCCAAATCTTCCCGGATGTCACAATAAGGTTGATATGATCGCCACTTAATATTTTCAGTGCCTGTAAAATTCGCAACTTCACCGTCTCGATATCACTAAAACGATCGCTATAGTATTCATACTTTTTTTCCAAAAGTTTGCGAAATTCCAAAGTACTTTGATTAAACCCTTCTTCGCCGGTCGTTTCTTTAAAAGAGATATAGACCTTGGGCTTTCCACACTTTCGGAAGGCTCCGATCGCCTTCTCACTCCCCTCGACTGCGAATTGTCCTGTGCGCGTAAAGAAGATAAATAAACTCAGGTCACTGCTACGTAGTTGTTCATTGTAACCATCTTGTTTCCGAGACAGATAGACCGCATCGTCAGAGGCATCACAGATAAGAAGTTCAAACTCGATTCTGCACCGATCCTTAAGTAAAGCACTCATGCGTCTAATAAAAAGTTCGATCGTTTTTCGTTCACTCTGAAAATCAATAAGCGAAGGGCCAAGGAAGATTGTGATGCTTTTTTTGACCATATTTATAGACCCACTCTACAGAACTTTTGAAATAGTAAACCCCATTTCTAAAATTTATTATACCGTCTTTATTCCAGTATTTCTGTCGTAATCTTTTCCGCTCTTTCCTGCTAACCTCGTGCTTGGCAAGTTTTCACGCGTCGACACAAACCATATGCTTTTGTTGTGACCGCTTTCCTGCTAACCTCGTTCTTTGCAAGATACTCCTATATGGCAACAAGCTACGGCCGGATTCTTTTCATAGCACTCCTCGTAGCTTTTAGGAAGATGCGCAACGAATTCTTCTATTCATCCTCCATTCCTGTCATTCTCAAACGATATTCACTTAACCTAGTGTCATTCTCTTGCCATTCTCGATATTTCATCCACAGAGGATGGTTGCTGAAGATCTCGTAATCGCTTATTTCTCCAACATCTTCAGGTTTACGATTTCCCAAATGATGCGAATAGCGAGACAAGCTAAAATAGAAATGCATTTCCTTCCCGCGAACATACAGAGCAATGTCACGGTCGAAGGAATCGTCCATGTATCCCCTTAAAAAGCCTTTGCACTGGAACTTCTTATCACTCCCACTAGTGTCTTCCACAGAAAGTATTACCAGTTCCGCCTCGGATCCATTTTCAAGTAAGAGCTGCAGCCGTTTACCAAGCTCATTTTCAAAATTCGGCAAGATGCTCCCTTGTGCTATCAGGCTCGTTACACAAACATCGGAAGAAAAAGCATAGGTGTGTAATACACGTAACCCAGGAAATGTGATTCTTTCCGGAAGAGGATAAGGCTTCAATAATTCTATCGGATAATAGATGCCATCCATCCACGAAAGCACCTCCTGACGCACCTTTGCCGACGTCCCCTTCCCGTCTGAGAGAGTAATAAGCCAAGGTGTTTCATGTTTTTCCACAAGCGGCACGCCCTCATGGAAATGTTTCCAGTCTTTACAAAACGCCAAATACACCTCTTCCGATTGAAATTCGAATAAGACCCGTCCATAAGGACTACGACACTGCTTTGCATCCAACCCCAAGCTTTGAAGCTTCTCTCGCAGATCAATGGCACTCTCAAGTAAACATTCAATATATTTTGAGCTATTCAATAGCCCCATGGAATATCGCATGTTCAAATGCTGGCACTTAGCGATTTCTTCATTGCGATATTCTTTCAGTCCGTTCAAGTACAGCTCCTCTGATGTCTGTGCATTCATTCTGTAACGCTCCTTCGATTATGCAAACTTTAAACGATTGCGGACAATATTGCTATTCGCTCTCCCATGATGTTAATCAAGTCTATCACCCGCAAAAAATTGGAATTGTCACATAAACATTATCACTGGGTTGTCGAGTAAAATAAAGCTTATCCTTACATAGTTTTGGTTCAATCATCTTTTGGCACGGCACTGTCAAGGATCTTTCGCAGATTGGGCTTGTAATGGTTTATTCCAATATAATCGACTAAAAAGTCCGTCAATCGATCTAGCTTGATATTTCAGCCTTTGCGTGACTTTTTCTGTAGCAAAATGAGGAGAAAATGGCCTAAAAGTTGCCATTTTCGATCAAAAAGTCCGTCGATCTCCTGAACAAGAACTCACAAAATGGACGAAGTGGAAATAAGCTTGATATATCAAGGAAAATAAGTCATTGATGAAAAAACGATTGACGGAGTTTTTTAAGGAAAAAGTGTGTATAATGAGGATAATGAGAAAGAGCAGAGAGTATAAGGGCCTTTTCTCGAGTCTTTAACCTTACCTATGAGGAATTGATACCTCTCTAGGCAAGTAGACAATAAAATCGCGACCTACTTTAACCTTACCTATGAGGAATTGATACTATCAGGCTTCAGAAGATGTTTTTTCCTGTCAAACCCTTTAACCTTACCTATGAGGAATTGATACATTTCGTGCCGTCTCTCTGCATCTTTATAATTTTCTTTAACCTTACCTATGAGGAATTGATACAGTTTGCCGCAAGCTGATTTAATTTCGATGGGCTTCTTTAACCTTACCTATGAGGAATTGATACGTTAAGGCGACTAAGGTTATAGTGCCGAGGATTTTCTTTAACCTTACCTATGAGGAATTGATACGCTTGTACAAAGATAGTTCCAAAACTTTCTTTATCTTTAACCTTACCTATGAGGAATTGATACCTTAAAGCGTTCCCATTTAAAGCGACTAGCCTTGCTTTAACCTTATCTATGAGGAATTGATACACGTCAACGGTCAGCGACTTATCTGCGATGCTCCTTTAACCTTACCTATGAGGAATTGATACGCGAGCCTCTCCAAGAAAAAGATGATCGTAAAGGTCTTTAACCTTACCTATGAGGAATTGATATGTTATATTCAGAGATGTTAAGATCTCATGATCTTTTGAGATCACTTAGTAGAACCTAATCTGAGTAATTGCGAAGCAAATCAAAAGTCATTATCTTGTCGTTACAAATGATTGAGGCTTTTATGATTTGAATATACTGTTGAAGATGAGGATATTACCTTTTTTCTTTTCCTTTAATTTTTGCTTGCTCGACAACTCGATAAAGAATGATGAAGCCATGTCTGTTTAAAATGATGCGATACATATCGTTCCTTGGAATGTTCTGAGAAAAATGAAAAAGATATCGGGAAATTAGACAAAGGCAAACAGGGGTAATAAGTTTCGCGGTTCATCCAGATGACTTTGGCACTGAGCAAAACACCTATTGCGATAAACTCATGGGAAAAGTCGACGAGCGACCTCGATTTTAGAGGCCATCTGCAGCGCCTCAGGCGCAACTAAATCAATTAAACGGAGGGTTGTCCTGTTTGGAAGCGTCATCAAAAGTTGATGATCTTGTACACATACAGCAAGCGCGTAATCCTCGCGACCATCGACGCGATAAAAGAGAAGATCGCCTTCGCGAAACACTGACAGATCAGGGATCCCGTCGATCTTCGGAATCGTCAACGACTCTCCGGCATTTAAAAGCCCCTCTGTCGTTCGAGTAAGATCCATGCCGATCAAGCGCGATGCCACGAAAATAGCGCCTTCGGGTGACATTCCCTGCATGGTAGCGCCAGATGGAACGTACGGTGTTCGAAAAAACCGACGGACAGTTGAGGCAAAGACTGTCTGCGGGTCATCTTCAGTCATCAAAGGTTCCGATACAGGCCCTGTGAGCACACCGCTTCCGCTGATCCATCCTGAACCGCCGCCGGGCATAATGACGCGAAAAAGATCGCCGCGCCGATAATCTGCAAAAAAGATGCTGCCCATTGGGGCTTCCGTAAGAAGTGTCCCCTGATACGCATGGCTCATGATGCGTTTACAGGTATCCACGACAAGCACACGGGCAATGGCGCCCGCAGGGTTCACCGAACGCGTTCCGGCTGCTAACAGGTCACGCCTGACGTAACCTTCAACGCCGTCTTCAAGACGAATTTTAAACCACAGCGCTCCTTGTGTTTCCAGAATAACGCACGGCTCATTAAACAGAGCGTCGGCCACGCGAGGCGCCTTCAGATCGGGAGATGCGAGTATAGGAGCAAATGACGCCGCGATTACCGCGTCAGCGGGATGATCAGGCAGCTCCCCTGATGAAGAAGATAACGTCTCGACAGGCGGCGGACTCTCAGGGACACGACCGACCAGACCGGGCACCACAATAAAGAGACCTGCCATCATCAGGAAAAAGACGATAATTGCCAACACCCAAGGCGGCCATTTCGATTTTTTAGCGTCGAGATACACGGGGCGACGCGCTCTTTTGCTGTCGCCGTCGCTTGGCTCGCCGGACTCATGGATAGGCTCGCGCGCGATAGAGATCCTTTCAAGGTCTTTAACACGTTTATTTTTTTTAGTTGAAGACTCGTGAGATCTTGAGAGCTTTTTGAGGTCTTCGACGCGTTCATTTTTTTCGGTTAAAGGATCGCGAGATTTTGAAATATTTTCGAGGTTATCGCCGCATTGATTTCCTACGGTTGAAGATTCATGAATGTTAAAGATCTTATTTAGATCTTCGCCATTTTGATTTTCTGCGGTTGAAGGCTCGAAAGTTTTAGAGATATTATCGTCGTTTTGCCGTTTTTCAGATCGATTGTCCTCGGTCATGTCTCATCTGCCCCCTGAATATCGGCAAAGGCCAGCGGGTCGCATGACACGACCTGCCTCTGATCTTCTTTAGATGTCGGACAGTTTGAGTGTATAGAGAAAGATGAAGCCGCGACGTCCTCCTCGTCCGCCTCTCCTTTTGGAGGGATGGTCTCCATCACACAGAACGCACAGGCCATCTCCTTTTCGTGTGAAATGCTCACATGACACGCGATACCGCCTATGGATTCAAAATGTCTTCGTGCGGCGCCATGCAGCTTAGCGATCGGCTCACCGTTTTGACCTCGCAAAATTTCGATGTCGTGAAAAACAACTCCTGAGCGCCAAAGACCCGTTCCCAGGGCTTTGGACACGGCTTCCTTAGCGGCAAAACGGCCGGCGAGCCGGCCAGCATCGCCGGAACACAAAGACTTTTCTTCAGGCGTAAAAATTCGGTCAAGAAACCGTTCACCGTATCGTGCTACGGCTCGAATGATCCGGTCGACAGAAACGAGATCGACACCGATTCTCATGGCAAATCCTCAGGCGATGCATTAAGACCGTCGGCAGAGTCGAACGACTCCTCTTCTTCAATCAGCCGTTTTTTGCGAAGACGGATGTCACCTGAAGGGAAATTGCAGGTGAGGTAATCGCCGGCAATGCGACTTGCGATACGCTGATCATATTTTTTTGAAAGATCGCGAACCGTCAAATTGGAGGCGATGATTGTCGACAAACGCTTGTTCTGACGCGTGTCCAGAACGGTGAGCAATTGTGCGAACGATTCCTGCGTCAGCGGTTCGGTGCCCAGATCGTCAATCAGAAGCAAGTCCCACGATAACAGCGCCTCGTATAACATCGTCGCCTCCTCTAGCTGCTCCGGATCCGCTCTAAAGGAAAGTTGCTGGCGTTTATAGCGGGCCATCATGTCAAACAAAGTGGGCGACGAGACATAAATCACCGCCTTTCCCTCTTCCATCAAGCGGTGCCCGATGCACTGCATAAGAAACGTTTTTCCGGTGCCGGGCGCTCCTGAAAAGAAGAGATTCCTATCTTTGAGACGATCGAAATTCGAGACATACGTCGTCGCCATCTTGACATAACCCGCCATAATCTCGCGCGGCGAGACACCGATCTTTTTCTTATCGGATTTAACGTGTGAGTCAAAAAGGTTGAGATTGAAATTTGAAAATAGTGCGTCATCATTCATCGGATCCGGAAAATAACGCGGCATAAACGATTGCACCGCCAAATTTCGACACGCACACCAACGGTTTCCGACACGACCCGTGTCCTCACAAACCGAACAGATATAATCAGGTTCCTGATAACGGTCGTCGATGCCATATTCCAAAAGAAATGCGTCGCGCCTAGCTAAAGCGTCTTGAAAAGCCTGTTCTGTCTTCCGGCGCGCTGCCGTCATTCCGCTTTCACTTCGCTGTGAAACGTTCCTCTTTAAGGAATCGCTCGTGCTGGAAATCGATTTCTCGCGATCGTCATCGGAAACCGGCGGTGAGGAATCCGCTGGCTCTGATTGTCGAGCCGTACCCTCCTCAAAAGCGCGGCAATCGGCCTGTAAACGTTCAAACCCTAAACGCCGGATGTCGATATCTAATTTTCGAAGCTCCGGATATGCATCGTAAAGCGCGCGCAAACGGTCGTCGCGGCGCTGATACGCATCCTGACGTCGTCGGTCATAGAGCCGCTCAAGATCACGGTTTAATTTTACGGAAAGACTTATCATGGTTTATCCGATCCTAGGCATTGGCGCTGCCTCAGGCAAAGTGCCGTCATCGTATGTTTCTTCATCGTGTGCCGTCGAAAAATTGCCTCGGTTGCTGCCAAGCGCCGCCGTTTTCGACTTAAGCGATGCACGCTCCGATTCTCGCTTGCGCTCGTATGCGTCGATATCTTCTACTGTTTTGACACCGTTTTCATACCAATCTTTGAGAATCGTGCCTACGTAACGGACACTCGGACTTTGCGCGCCGGTCGTACGCGACAAGGCTTCCTCGATCACATCTTCATCAAAGTCGTACTCGTCTACCCAACGGTCGACATCGCGCAGGTCATACTCCGTCATACGGCGGCGAAGCCGCTTTCCGACAAGCGCTTTGATGTCATTCTTGCGCATGAAACGCGTGTAGTAAATAGAAAGCTGGTCAAATGTCTTTACACCGGCAGACGCCCAGTCTTCAGCGATTCTGGCCGCGTAACCGGGACCGGAAAGTTTCTTATTGTTCGAAGCTTCCTGAAACAGGGCATAGACGACTTCCGGTTCAAATCCATACGCTTCAAACCAGCGGTCGATGTGATCATACCATGTAAACGTCATCATCCCTTGGAAAAAAGTCAAATTGATTTGATTCACCATCACCTCGCGATCTTTGTGCATCGTTTCGCGTCGGCGTATTTCACTCGGCGACGACGACGTGATCGGACGATAGCGTTTTTGCAATTCCTGCATTTTGAGATCTAAAATCGCGATGTCCTGATCAGATACCGTCACCAAATATCGCTTCTTCAACTCCACAAGCGCCTCATCGACGTCATCTTCCGACATGCCAAGGCGATCAGCCAAATCTTCGACAGTCGCCTTTCGTGTTCCGCTTTGCGACACAGAATTTAAGAACAGATAACATTTCACGGCGTTGCCGGATAGCTCGGGCATCACATCCTGTATAAAGAGATTGGGAATCATCGTATCGCTGAAAAGAATGGCACGGCTGTCTTTAATACGCACGGTCATGTTCTCCTTTCCACGCCGTGTCTGCCGCCCAAAAGGCAGTCAGTGTTTGAAAAAAGAGCGAAGGAGATCGCGCACGATACTCCTTCGCCTGTCGAGGCGTCTTTGACGCGTTATCTTATAATTCTTGATTCGCAAGCCTTACGTAATTCTGATACCGCTCCTCTGCCGCTTCGTGCGCGAGATTGAAGATATCAGCGACTTTCTCCGCGTTGTATTTCTTATAAAGAGAGGTATAACGCACTTCGCCTTTCAGGAATGTGTCGTAATCAACGGTCGGCGGTTTGGAATCAAGGACGAAAGGATTCTTTCCTTCTTCGCCGCGCAACGCGGGATTGTACCGCCACAGGTGCCAGTAACCCGTATCGACCGCAAGTTTCTGACGATCCTGAGCAAGCGTCATCCCTCCACGGATGCCGTGGTTGATGCACGGAGCATAAGCGATGACAAGAGACGGGCCATTCCAAGCTTCCGCTTCGCGGAGAGCTCTTAGCGTTTGCGCATGGCTTGCGCCCATCGCGATTTGAGCCACGTAGACGTAACCGTAAGCCATCGCCATCAAGCCGAGATCTTTCTTCTTCAACGGTTTGCCGCCGGCGGCAAATTCCGCAACGGCGCCAAGAGGAGTCGACTTCGATGCCTGTCCGCCCGTGTTCGAATAGACTTCCGTATCGAGAACGAGGACGTTGACATCCTCACCTGAGGCGAGAACGTGATCGAGGCCGCCGTAACCGATGTCATAGGCCCAGCCGTCACCGCCGATGATCCACGTAGAGCGGAGCAAAACGTAATCTTTGAGTTCGAGGATTTTCTCTTTTAAATCATCCGCCTCACCCTGAAGCGATGCATCTTCTAAGGCAGCGATGAACGCGTCCGCCACCGGATGAGCGTCTTCCTTATCGTCTTTCTTTTCAAGCCAAGTCTCGATGGCTTGTTTAAGATCGGCCGGAACATCCATCTTGCCAAGTGCTATAGCATGATCCGTCACACGCTCGCGCAACTGTTTCACACCGAGGTGCATACCGAGGCCGTGTTCCGCATTATCCTCAAAGAGCGAGTTTGCCCACGAAGGCCCGTGTCCCGCGTCGTTCTTGCAGTAAGGCATCGACGGCGCCGAACCACCGAAGATGGAGGAACAACCCGTCGCGTTGGAGATCATCATGCGGTCACCGAACAACTGTGTCAACAAACGCAAATACGGTGTTTCGCCGCAGCCCGCACAAGCGCCGGAGAACTCGAATAGAGGACGCTCAAACTGGCTACCCTTCGGCGTATTTTTGTTCATCGGGTTCGGCTTCTCGCTAAGCGACATCGCGTACTCCCAATTGTCTTTCTCTTGCATGCTGTCAACCAGAGGACGCATCTCCAAAGACTTCTTCTTAGAAGGACAAACGTGTGCGCACGCCCCGCATCCCGTGCAGTCCAACGCCGAAACTTGAATCCTGAATTGATATTGGTCGTACGCCTTCATACCGGGCTTCGTTGTAAAGCCTTCAGGCGCATTCTTCACTTCTTCCTCGTCGAGGAGGAAAGGACGGATGGCCGCGTGAGGACAGACAAACGCGCACTGGTTGCACTGAATACAATTCTCAGGAATCCAATTTGGAATATTCACGGCAATACCGCGCTTTTCGTAAGCAGTCGTTCCCTGAGGCATCGTACCGTCAACATGATCCATGAACGCCGAAACGGGCAGTTTGTCGCCTTCCTGGCGGTTCATGACATCAGCGATCTCGCGAACAAATGCCGGTACCTCACGAGGTTCTGCCGGTTCATCTTCCGCGTCTATCCAACTTGCCGGTACATCGACCTTCCAAACGTCGCGAATTCCGGCTTCGACGGCACTGTAGTTCATGTTAATGACGTCTTCGCCTCTATGACCGTAAGATCTGACAATAGCGTCCTTCATGTGTTGCACGGCTTCGTCTACCGGAATGACACCGCTGATCTTGAAGAAAGCCGCCTGACAGACAGTATTAATTCTGCCTCCGAGCCCTAAATCTTGAGCGATTTGAACGGCATCGATGATGTAGAATTGAATGTCGTTTTTCGCGATGTAGCGCTTCACATGTCCCGGGAGGAAATCATCGAGTTCATCCTGTTTGTGGGAAGTATTGAGCAGGAACGAACCGCCCGGCTTGAGCGAACTCATTACGTCGTACTGCTGAACGTACGTAGGGTTATGAACCGCTACAAAGTCAGCCTTCTCGACAAGATACGGTTCACGGATCGGTTTGTCACCGAAACGAAGATCAGAGATCGTGACACCGCCTGATTTTTTGGAATCGTAGGAAAAATAGGCTTGCGCGTACATCGGTGTGTTGTCGCCGATGATTTTGATGGAGTTCTTATTAGCGCCTACGGTGCCGTCAGATCCAAGACCCCAGAAACGAGCTGAGAAAGTACCGGCGGGCGATACGTGGATCGGTTCTCCAGTCGGCAGAGAAAGGTTCGTCACATCGTCTTCGATACCGATCGTAAAGCGCGATTTCGGCTGATCTTTCTTCAACTCATCGAAGACAGCTTTAATTTGTGCCGGCGTTGTGTCCTTTGATCCGAGACCGTAACGGCCGCCAATGATCGTTGCTTCACGACCCGCCTCAGCAAAGGTTGAGATCACATCAAGGAGGAGCGGTTCACCGATGGAGCCGGACTCTTTCGTTCGATCGAGCACCGCAATTTTCTTAACCGACGCCGGAATGGCCTCCAAGAAACGCTTTGTACAGAAGGGACGATAGAGGTAAACATGCAATGCGCCTGTCTTACGACCTGACGCATTAAGGTAATCGACTGTCTCGCAAACGGTCTCAAAGACTGAACCCATCGAGATGACGATCTCTTCCGCTTCCGGATCGCCATAATAGCCATACAACTTGTATTCGCGACCGGTCAATTTTCCAATCTCTTCCATGTAATGTTCAACGATGTCCGGTAGGCGATCGTAATAGAGGTTGGAGGCTTCGCGCTGCTGGAAGAAAATGTCAGGATTCTGTGCGGAGCCGCGCAGTACAGGATCATTCGGAGTCAAACCACGACTGCGAAACGCTTCTAATGCGTTCTGATCGACAAGTTTGGCTAGTTCATTGTAATCCAAAAGTTCAATTTTCTGGATTTCGTGAGATGTGCGGAAGCCGTCAAAAAAGTGTAGGAAAGGTACGCGAGCTCCAATGGCAGCAAGATGCGCAACCGCGCCAAGATCCATAACGGCTTGAACTGAAGGTGAAGCAAGAAGCGCAAAACCGGTTTGTCGAACCGCCATCACATCGCTGTGATCACCGAAAATCGACAACGCGTGTGTAGCCAGCGCGCGTGCCGATACATGGAAAACGGCGGGCAACAGCTCTCCCGAAAGTTTATACATGTTGGGAATCATCAAGAGAAGTCCCTGCGACGCTGTGTACGTCGTCGTCAACGCACCGGTCGCCAGCGAGCCGTGAACCACACCCGACGCGCCGCCTTCCGACTGCATTTCGATCACGCGCACGGTCTGCCCAAAGATGTTCTTTCGACCTTCCTGCGCCCACTTGTCAACATAATCGGCCATCGGTGACGACGGCGTGATCGGATAGATACCCGCCACTTCCGTAAACGCGTACGAAGCGTATGCGGCGGCCATATTCCCGTCCATCGTCGAAAATTTCTTTTCTTTTGTCATGTTTACCCCCTGAGTAAAATGCTATATTTAGCAAAATTAATCGTACACAATTCAGTATAACACGTTATCGCTTGATAACTACGTCGTCGGCATGTGATGTGAGGCGATCTATGAAATGTTTTTATGCCTCATCTCTAACCCACAACGAATGCCCTGTCATCTCATCTGACTTAGGCAAACCGATAATATCTAAAAGCGTCGGAGCGAGATCCGCAAGACGCCCCTTCTCCAGATGTCCACCAGAAAGACCTGCGCCGATCAGCCAGACGGGATTTGTCGTATGCGCCGTAAATGGTTCATTCGTTATCGGATCGATCATAGCCTCACAGTTGCCATGGTCTGCCGTGATCAGCGCGAGGCCGCCTCGGTCGACGATGGCCGGGACTGCACGTGAAAGACAATTATCTACCGCCTCGATCGCTTTCACCGCCGCCTCAAAAACGCCCGTATGCCCGACCATATCGCCATTGGCATAATTTAGAATGATGACATCGAGGTGATCATCAGATAGCGCCTCAAGCAAGCGATCCGTAACTTCATAAGCGCTCATCTCCGGCTTTAGATCATAAGTCGGAACGGAAGGCGAAGGAACAAGGATCCGCTCTTCTCCTTCATAGCTGATTTCGCGTCCTCCGTTGAAGAAGAATGTGACGTGCGCATACTTTTCTGTCTCAGCGATGCGAAGTTGTCTCAATCCCGCTTTTGAGATGACTTCCCCAAACGTTCCCGTAAGTTCGAGAGGAGGCCACGCGACAAAGAGGTCAGGAAAATGATCAAAATCAGCGCTGTATTCCGTGAAGGTAACGTAGTGAAGCCCCATGGGGACATATTCTGCCGGAAACTTATCAAATGACGGCTCACAAAATGCGCGTGTAAGCTCTCTTGCCCTATCCGGACGGAAATTAAAGAAGATGAAAGCATCGCCCGGCTTGACCGGCGCAACGGCGGATCCATCATCATCTACCATAACGACGGGCACGATAAATTCATCCGTAACGCCTAAGTCATAAGACGTTCGGATCGCTTCTAAAGGATCTCTGGAGGTCTTTCCTTCAAAATTGACTGCCGTCAGCGCGCGATATGCCTTTTCCACACGATCCCATCGGTTATCGCGATCCATCGCGTAGTATCGCCCGGAAATCGACGCGATTTTTCCAATGCCGATCTCCCGCATCGAGTCAAGCAACTGCTCCATATACGCGTAGCCGCCGGTCGGCGACGTATCGCGTCCATCAAAAAACGCGTGAATCGCGACGTTCTTAACGCCCTCCCGTTTTGCCATCCTGAGTAACGCCTCAAGGTGAGTGATATGACTGTGAACGCCGCCATCTGAGAGAAGTCCGGCAAGGTGCAATGTCTTATCGCCGTGTGATGCGACACGCATGGCGTCAAGAAGCACTTTATTATTATAAAAAGAGCCGTCCTCTACCTCGTTGCTGATGCGCAAAAGATCTTGGTAAACGACACGACCCGCTCCAATATTCGTATGTCCGACTTCAGAATTTCCCATCTGACCAGCTGGTAAACCGACATCCGTCCCGGATGCTTTGATCTGAGTCACCGGCCACTTTTTCATGAGATCGTCGATAAAAGGCGTGCGGGCGGCGCAGGCCGCGTTGCCTTTACTCGGAGCTGCAATCCCCCATCCGTCGATAATAATCAACGCAACAGGTTTTTTTTGTAATTTCATCATAGAATTGATGTATTGACTTCCTTTCACAAATACGGCGCGCTAAAGGCTATGCCTCGGCGCGCCGGCTATTCCGATTATCGATATCGGCACCGCCGATCAGTTATTCGCGATTGTCGCAAAATCACGCGCCTTCAGCGAGGCACCGCCGACCAGACCGCCGTCGATATGCGGCTGGGCAAAAAGCTCCGCCGCATTGTCGGCATTGACTGAACCGCCGTAAAGAATCTTGACATTTTCAGCTTCTTCAGGACTATAAAGAGAAGACAGAACATCATAAATCAGCGCGCACATCTCTTCGGCCTGTTCAGGTGTTGCCGTGTTTCCTGTTCCTATTGCCCAGATAGGCTCATAAGCAACCGTCACTTGGCAAAGTTTTGATGCCTTGACGCCCTCAAAGGCTTTCTTAATTTGGGATGTAACAATGTCTTCGGTCTTTCCTGCCAAACGTTCTTCTTCAGTTTCTCCGCAACAGACAATGGGACGGATTCCCCAATGCAATGCCGATAAGAGCTTCTCATTCACGAACTCATCGGATTCGTGGAAGTATCCGCGGCGCTCAGAGTGCCCGATAATGACATAAGGCACGTGCATCATGGCTAAGGTACGCATGGAAATCTCGCCAGTATACGCGCCGGATTCCTTCGGATGGCCATTTTGAGCGGCTACGTGAATGACAGTGCCTTCACATGCCTTCAATGCCGCATCGAGAGCCGTGAAAGGAACAGCGGCAATAACGCGCGCTTCCGCGTTATCCAAAAGCGGAATCAGCTGATGGATGAGCTCCACTGCGTCTTGCGGCGTCTCGCGGTTCATCTTCCAGTTGCCCGCCGCCACCTTCATGCGCGGATCACGGTCGAGCAAACAGTCGATACCGGGCAGCACCTTACCTTCGAGGAACTCAAGAGATGCGCCGCCGCCGGTAGATACGTGACTCATCTTTGACGCGAGACCGAACTGCTCAACGGCAGCCGCAGAATCTCCGCCTCCGATGATGGTCACCGCATCGGCCTCAGACATGGCGTCAGCCAACGCGCGTGTGCCCTTGGCAAAATTGTCAAATTCAAATACGCCGACCGGGCCGTTCCAGATTACGGTGCCGGATTGGCGAATAATGTCGCAGAAAAGACGTGTTGTCTCAGGACCTATGTCAAGTCCCATCATGTTATCGGGGATCATATTCGCCGGCACAATGACGAAATTGGCGTCCTTGTCAAAACGGTCAGCAACTACAATATCGACGGGAAGAACGAGTTTAACACCGCGTTCATCGGCCTCTTGCATGAGCTCTTTGGCAAGTTCGATCTTGTCGGGCTCACAAAGCGACGTGCCGACCGAAAATCCGCGTGCCGCGATAAATGTGTAGGACATGCCGCCACCGATGAGCAAATGATCTACCGACTTCAACAGATTGCGGATAACACCGATTTTGTCATATACCTTAGAGCCTCCAAGAATCGCCGTCATGGGCCGTTTCGGCTTGGCAAGCGCATTCCCCATCATGTTCAGTTCGCGACTGATCGTATAACCAGCTACTGCCGGCAAATAGGACGCTACGCCGGCAGTCGACGCATGCGCGCGATGCGCGGTGCCAAAGGCGTCACTGACATAAAGATCGGCCATAGAAGCAAGTTTTTGAGAAAATAGCGGATGGTTTGCCGTCTCTTCCTTGTGAAAACGGACATTCTCCAAAAGCATAACGTCACCGTCTTTTAAGGCGGCCGCTTTGTTTTGAGCATCCTCACCTATGACGTCCAGTGCCAAAATCACATCCTGTCCAAGTAGAGAGGCGAGACGTTGCGCGACAGGCTTCAGCGAGAACTCCATATCAAAGCCTTTAGGGCGTCCAAGATGGGTCACAATGATGACGCGAGCACCCCTCTCAACGAGTGATTTGATGGTCGGCAACGCAGCGCGGATACGGCGATCATCTGTAATTTCATTCGTCTCTTTGTCCAACGGAACATTAAATTCAGTGCGCAAAAGGATGCGTTTTCCTTTGACATCAATGTCGTCGATTGTCTTCTTGTCGTATTGAATCACTTAACAACCTCCTAAGATCCAGATCTTCTATTACAAACATTTTTTATATAACAATGGTTGGCAGCGATCGGAAACGTGTCTCGTATTGTCAATTAGAACTGCGGTAAATGAACATCATCACCTACAAATCTTAAATCGCATGCACTCATTTCCATCATAGCTCATTCATAACATTTTATGAATAGACTCGTTCTAATTTTATCGAATTATTGCCCTGAATGTCACATGAAAATGAGAGAACATATGAGTCAAAAAAGCCTTAGAATACGACGTTTTAGATAAACTTCGTCGTACCGAAAAACATGGGTGCGTGCGTATCTATGCGCCCGTGATCATCTGAACCCGCCGTTCTTAAAAGGCCGAGCTCCGTTGTCACGTCAAATAACAGACGGCGCTCTTCCTCTGAAGCCTCGCCGTGAAAGCATTCGACGCCGTCGATGCCTGCCTTCTTACACTGTAACAATCGTTCCCTAAGACGCGTACGCGTTGATGCGTAATCCGGAAAGCGACACCACCCATACTGCGCTGGATGCGCTAAAACAGCGACGCCCCGTGCCTTTTTGATAACATCGGTGACCTCACTTATGAGATGACGCGGTCTTGCGATGTATGCCGGTTTCCCTTCCGATAGAAGAGCACGAAAAGCATCCGGTACGGAGTTGAATTCGCCGTGATCGACGAGCCATAGCGCCATGTGCACGCGTCCAATACTTGCATTACCCTTCCCTCCATATGCGGCAAGAGCCTTTTTGTTAATTGGATAACCCAGTGCGCGCAATTTGTCGAGCATACGGTCGTTTCGATCGCGACGGTCACGTCTTCGCTCTTCGAGATATGCCTCGACTTCCGGCACATGCAATTGGGGAAAATAACCTAAGATATGTACTTCCTCTCCGCAATCGACGGCCGAGAATTCAATGCCGGGAAAAAACAAAATATCATCCCCTGCCGCTTCTTTAGCATCGACGACACCCGCCATCGTGTCGTGATCGGTCAACGCGAACGCGCGAAGCCCATGTTCAACAGCGGCTCGTCCGACCTCCTGAGGTGTCTTAGCGCCATCTGAACACGTCGAATGAAGATGCAAATCAACGCCTCCGGCCAACGTTAGTCGATCAAGTAACAGCGCAAGATCACCTGGTGATTGAGGGATTTTTAACATGAATAGGCTCTCCTTGCTGCTTCTTTTCTTAGAAAAGATCGCTAGTCTTCTTCCTTGAGGGATGTAATAAGACGATCCTTGCCCTATTTTACGGCCTAAACAGTACCGTGCCACGTAACATTTGGCTTGCGAGCAGTGACGTCAAAGCGACCTTAAGTCGACAATAGAAAAACCGATATAACAATTACTTTACAACATCTTTTTCGGTTTTTTATCGGACGTGATACCGCTCCTACCGATTCTGTCAGAGACGATGTAGCGCGGTCTCTTCTTCTCTTCATGAAATAAGCTTGCCAGATATAGGCCGATCAAGCCAAGACTGATCAGTACGAGGCTTCCGATCAACAGTTGAAGCAGAATAACCGTCGTAAAACCCGACGCCGCCCTTCCGCTAAAGTAGCGGACGAGAGTCTGTATGCCAAGAGCGAAAAAAAATACGAGAAACAGCATTCCGATCCAAGTGATCAATACGAGCGGACGCGACGAGAAGCCCGTAATGGCATTGACTGAAAGGCGAACGAGCTTCTTGAATCCCCATTTACTCCTCCCTCTCGTGCGATCCTCGACATCGAATTCAAACGTCTTTCGAGAAAATCCGAGCCATGCCGATAGCGCCCGAAAGAAAGTCTCTTTTTCCGGACAGGAGTTCCATGCATCAATAACCTTGCGATCGAGCAATTTGAAATCCGATGCGTTTTCCAGTTGAATACCGGACATTTTGTGAAAAATACGATAAAAACAGTTCGCTGCAGCGCGTGAAAAGATCGACTCGCGACCGCGCGACGATTTGACACCTTCTACGACGTCATAACCTTCGCGCCATAAACGGATCATGAGCGGTATGTATTTAGGCGGATGCTGGAGATCTCCGTCCATCACAATGGCAGCATCTCCTTTAGCGTAGGCAAGTCCGGCACAAATGGCGGCCTCTTTCCCAAAATTGCGAGAGAATCGCACCGCGGAAAAGCCGCTATTCTGACGCTCATATTCGCAAAGCGCATGCCATGTTCTATCAGACGAACCGTCATCAATAGCAAATATTTCGCACTGCTCACCCGTCGTATTGAGAATCGAGCGCGTTGTATCGAGCGTCAATAAAACCTGATCCTCTTCATTATAGAAGGGAATGATCACGGTAATACGCGCACGACCCTCTTTCGGTCGATCGAAGAAACACAGTTCGGATTCAGTGTCTATCATTCTCTTTCCAACATTTATAGCCATCACAACGTCTACTATACCAAAAACAAGCCGGCACATGTCCGGCAAAATAGAAGAAATTCAATCCGTCGCATCGCGACAAGGTGTTCTGCAAAATAGCTACCAATCCTCTATTGATCATGAATGAAAAAAGATGCCTTTGTCACAAAACGACGCCGGCATCCTTGTCTTAAACATAAGGCATTAATTTAATCGTAAATGCGTTTCACAAGTGAAGGCTGACGGTAATATTCTCCCACACCCTGAATTTTGGCAGTGGGACGTGTCGCATGAACCATCTGTCCGTTCCCGATATAAATAGCGGAATGATCGTACGTTCTGCCGCCGTTGCTGGAATAGAATAAGATATCGCCGGGCAGTAAAGTTGAGTAGTCATAGGCTTTAAACGATACTCTTGTGCCGTAGGCATGAGCGATGTAATTAGAGCTCTCTCTTGAACGCCAGTTGAAACCGGCTACTTTATAGACATAGTACACAAGACCTGAACAATCCATGTAATTCTTCGTCACCGCATCAACAGTCGACCGGTACGGTACACCGACACATGATCTTGCGATCTCAACGATGCGAGCGCGCACAGCGTCATTGGCAGGATTGCCCTTGGCCACCGAAGGTATACTTGGAGCGGGAGGATTCGGTGCCTTCGGCTTCGTCGTAGTAGGTTTTGTCGTCCCCGCGCTCGATGACGAAGGTGTCGTGCTGGGAGATGGTGACGTCGGCGCCGCCGCAGTATTGCGAATCAAGTCGTTACGGATGTAACCGATCTCGCCGTTCGGCGCTTTCACCATCGTCCATTCGCTGCCGACCGCTTTTGTTTGAATAGATGTTCCTTCATAAACGACAGCAACAATCAATGAATCCGTATTCGGCATTGTGCGAATATTTACAGAAGCAGTATTAATGTACACCGTTTTTTCTACACGAGTGTATCCAGCGGGCGGAGGCGTGACGACGGTCAACATGTCACTGCGTATGAAGCCTGTTTTGTCGTTTGACAAGCGCACCTTTGACCACGTACTGTTGGCCTCAATTTCATATACGCTTTCATCACGCTTCAAAGAATGGAGAATCGGTCCGTTCGTCGACGGCGAATTGCGCAACAAAACGTCATCTTCTTTGACGTAGAGAGTGCGCTCCATAGCCTCAAACGTATCTTCGGGAGGACTATTTTTCAAAAGGTCTTTCAGAATATAGCCTTCAATACCGCTTACAATGCTGACCTGCACCCAATCGCCTTTTTCAGCGATAAATTGAACACGATCGTTCTCACAGAGATAAATGATCACCGATGAATTCTCAGTCGGCTGTTCGCGAAGATTGACGACCTTCGCCTTAACATAGAGATATTCAGGAGCGGGCGGAACAACAGGTTCCGGACGCACAGGAACATTGACATCAAATAGGTCATTGCGCATGTAACCGGTAATACCCGTCTCGGTGCGAATCTTTGACCATTCAGCACCCTTCTCAAGAACGACCAGTTTCAAACCGAAAGTGGCAAATCCTTCGACATCATGATTCTGACCCGGTCCAACGCGCACATAAACAACTTCCTTTTGAACATAGTGTGGCGTGTTATCAGCAGGTATCTTCATAGGAGGTGTTGTGGGAGCAACCGTCTCTTCCGGTTCAGTTTCAGTCGGAAGCACGTTCAGCGACGCTTCCGGTTCTGTCTCAGACGTTTCGGTATGATCAATGATCTCAACAACAAGGGCGTCATTTGACGGCGTCGTGTCATCGACAACCTCAGGCAAAATAGTTTCCGGATTAGAATTATCGTTCGGCAGGTTTATCTCAGGCGAATCGCCTCGATTGATCAAAGCGACCTGATGATTCTTCTGATCGAACTGCTCAAACGACTTAATCGCCGTTTCCTTCTTATTGGAAACGACCATTTGCGCGATAAAAACGGAAAGCACAGCGACAAACGCGATCACGGCGAGCGCGTAAAGAATAAGATTCTTAGAAAGAATCTTTGACATAGTGCGCCGTATCCGGGAAACCGGTACACGGTTCGTGCGGAGTGTCACCGCACGTATGCCTTTTTTTGGATTCGGTCGTTCGTGCATACCGAAACTCCTTCAAACAACAAATCTTGTCGATAATTAAACAGATTATAGCATCAGCGATTGGGAAGAGCAACTTGAGTTCATCCCCTGTTCAAGCATTTATGGTGTTAATCGCCAAAAAAGTAACACGTTTGTAATATCTTGTAAAAAGGCATAGATGAGTCGGGTGCCGGCGAGAGCATCTGCCGTACCGCCTGCCGTAAGGCCTTCTTCCGCAAATTGTAACTCCAGTGAAGAAAGACACGAGTCAATCGAGGCGTCGTCGGCATTGATTAAGGCTGCTCTCCACTCGTCCGGCTCATCGGGTATTCGGTGATCGCCCGATATCCAGCAGTTTAACAGAAACGTGCGCAAGGCCTCGGCGCGCGCGTCGCCTCCCCTTTTTCTTAAGGTCGTATCCTCTACCGCGCCTAGCAGCGCCAGAAAGACACGACGTCCCAATGCGTCCTCCCTGCCCGCGTCGTCCACACCTGTTGTCTCTCGACAACACGATGCCATCACCTGCAATCCCGTTTCCATAATCGACGGGAAACCGCGAAGTGCTTCTTTCCGGACCCCTACAGCTTCAGAAGCTACGGGAAGCGCTGATTTCACTTTTTCAAATATCGGCGATGCGTCAACGACATTTTCAAGCGACCGTGCAACATCGACAATTAAAGATTGAACGACTTTTTTAAGGTCATCCTGCGTCGCGAAAGCTATTGTATCCTCTTCCAGCACACGGCGATAAAGAAGGCCCATGGCCGCGAGCAGAACACCGGACATGTAAATCCAGCCTCGATGGGTATTGACGCCTCCGGTGGACTCAAGCATTCGCCGCTCCGCAAACACACCCTCAAGTCTAAGTTTATTTGCATCGTCAAGAGACAACGTTGATATCGCAGCGATCGTCAATGAACACGACTCGTTGCTCGACCGGCCTGACGCCCGTTCAATCATGGACGCGTTTTTTTCGCAATCGTCTGTTAAAGCTTCCCCTGTCGCGAAAAAGCCGACGCGAAACGCGGCTTCATAGTAAGTAAAAAACCCGGATTGCGCACGACCGAAGGTGAAGCGGTTCATATCGTCATGTGAACCGGAACTACGCATTGTGACAAGGCCGGGTTTTTTGGACACCATGAGCTCAAAAGAAGACGCTTCTGATGCGAAAGCCGCCATGCGCGACGCCATTTCTTCAGCGACAGCTTGTTCCAATCGCTGCTTGATTTCTCGATCAAGCGCCTCTTTGCTATGTGCACGAGAACGCGCACAAATTGAGGCGGGTTGATCGCAGAGCAGACAGCTGCGCGGCGGAAAACCGAGTGAACTTCGATTGATCTGAACCCCCTCTTTATCAATAACATCCAGATCGAGCAGGCGTGAAGCGGGACATCGCGCTTCTAGTGTCATCGCAAGTTGCTTGAGCGCCCGAACGCTTAAACCCTCAACAGCGTAGATAGCTTCGTCTCCCGTTTTTTCCCGCACAAAATTATACCGCGCAATCCTTGCGCCCAAACCTTCTAGCGCATCTTGAAGGCGCTTTGTTTCATATTTAAAAAAAAGAGAACTCAAACGCGTGCGTTTGATATCGCCCGGGATATTGAGCGTTACGGACAGAAGCGGCAAACCGGTCTCTTTTAAAAAATGTTTCTGACGCTCCAAACGTTGATCGCGCGCGCGAAGCATCTCATCGAGTTCAACACGCTGATCAAAAGCATAATTTTTAAGTCCCTTGATCTCACGCATGGCATATCTCACTTTGGCAGATATGAGAACATCGCGAAAATGTTGGCATCCAAGCGTTTTGCGATGGACAGAATCTATTTCTTATTATCATATGAAGAATGCAAAGCACGGACGTTTACCCGACATTCCCACCTGAAGCGGAGACTTTTTCCTTCTCAGAGGGCATGTAGTGCATCAATTTGAGCGTATTGAGCTCAGAAAGGCTGTAATCGCTCGGCATGTCAACCAGCCCGAGTATCTGCGCTTCTTTTGTGATGGGATGTGTGATGAACTCATGGTACAGCTGAAAATTCCGAATCTTACCGGTCGAACTTACATGCATTCTGGGACCTGTGCAATAGTGGCGCTGATCGCCGATCAATACATGCGTGTTATCCAAATAAGAAATGGCCAAATCCATCGCGATCAATTTATTGACATCTCTTTCTAAGAGTCTGAGAT
Organism: Clostridiaceae bacterium; assembly: GCA_012799825.1. Classification (GTDB taxonomy): domain Bacteria; phylum Bacillota; class Clostridia; order Saccharofermentanales; family DTU023; genus UBA4923. The sequence continues at coordinate 33,558 of JAAZKK010000082.1, forward strand.
CAATCTCCGGCTTATCTTGGAACGAAAGAATAAATCCTGAGCGAACGTCATTATGTTCGTAGCGGTAAACGCGGCGGTCAATAAGACAGTACTCAACTAAATCTTCTGCCGAGTGCGCCATCCGTCGCGTATTGATCGACGCGAAAACGACATCCCTGATATCACTCGGTTCCGGACCAAAAACACTCGGACGCGTCACAATGATTTCCTCGCCTATACCGAGAAGCAAATGCGCGTTCACACCAAGATATGGATAAATCAAATCAAAATGTTCAACGATCACGCGTTTGCGGCGCGACAACGCCAGACGGATTGCGTCGGCCAATTCATGAGGCTGCGTAAACGCCAACTCAAACCGAATATCGACATGGTAAGTGTGTGGCGAGAAAAATCCTGTATCATCCTGATGTAGTAGCGGAAGCGGTCTCACGTTCACGCCTTCGTCATCATTCGTCAATTCTAAGCCGGGGAACATCCCTTTAATCAGAATGCTCTTTCCGGAACCGCTGTCACCGATCAGTCCGATCAATAGATCAAATGGCGACAAATACTGCTGAGCTATCTGCATACCTTGGTCGGCCATGCGCGGCGCACCGCGGGGCGAGAGAATAATGGAGTAAAGATGGTTGCGTTGCATACGGTCTGAATATGACATTAATAAACCTCCAATGAACCGGTGCACACTTACATTGTTGAGTGCGGCCGGCGCCGTCTATTCCAAATTGATCTGACGATTCACGAGCGCACTCTTGCGCCGTTGAAGCGTCGGTGGCTGTTAAGCCGTGATGTCAAAGTAAGCCACGTCCCTACCCAATCAGCAAAAATGATCGTCCTGTTTCGCTTATTATAGATGAAGTGGATGAAGAGCGCTTATATCGACATTAGATCTTTTCTTTTCTGCCATAATTGACCGTTGTTTCTACGAAACTATGAACCCTCGCACGTGCTATAAAGGATATAGAAGCATCGCAGAACATTTGCGGAATGCGGCATCGGCTCACCGAAGGCTTATCCGGAAGATTGTAATGATAATGATAGAAAATAACCTTTATTGATGCCATCGGTCGTAAACATCGATCATCAATGACCTTGCGATAGGAGTGCAAACTGTAACGATGAACATCTACAATGAAAAAAATCATCAGGGCCATGGATCTGACGAGACTCTAAAGAACGATCGTCAGGTCTGGATCGTGACAGGCGCCTCCGGTCATCTCGGCAATACAATCGTCCAGCGCCTGCTCTCTCAAGGAGCCCGCGTGCGCGCGCTCATCATTGAAAGGGAGCGTCCACATGCCTTGAAAGGCCTCGACTGTGACGTCGTTACCGGCAATATTTTAGACCGAAAAAGTCTTGATGCGCTGTTTGCGGGGTTGGAGGACAAAGAGATCAACCTCCTACATCTGGCAAGTCAAATCAGCATCTTCTCGGGACACGACCCCGGCGTCTTCAAGGTCAATGTGGAAGGCACGCAGAATATGTTGGACGCTGCCATTGCTCATGGCGTCCATAGATTCCTATATTGCAGCACGGTCCACGCCATCCCCGTTCCAAATGAAGACGTTCCAATCACTGAGATCAAACACTTCGATCCTGATCTGGTCATCGGGAGCTACGCAAAATCAAAGGCCATCGCAACTCAACTCGTGCTCGACGCGGCGGCACAGGGCTTGCCTGCCATCATCGTCCAACCCGTCGGCATTATAGGGCCATACGATCAACTTCAAGGACACATGACTCGTCTCATCTCGCGGTTCGCGCTCGGTCGCCTTCCCGGGATGATCCGCGGCACCTATAACTTCGCGGACGTCCGAGACATCGCGGAAGGTGCCATCAACGCAACTTTGCACGGCAGAATCGGCGAATCCTATATTCTTTCCGGACACGTGACAAGTATCAAGGATATCTTGAACACCGTGGCAGAACTGATCGGGCGCAAAAAAATAAAGCGGACAGTGCCGCTCTGGTTGGCGCGAATAGGCGCGCCGATCGTTGAGTCGTTCAGCCGTCTGTTCAATAAACCGCCGCTTTTTACAACGTATTCACTCTATACGCTTCAAACACCGTGTCGCTTCTCCTCTGAAAAAGCACAACGCGAATTAGGATACAGCATCCGACCTCTAAAAGAGACTATGCGCGACACCTTGCTGTTCATGGATCGGCATCAGAACTTCGGAATTCGCCTCTCGTTGAGACCGATACCTCGTGTTGAAATCGAATCATAATGCTCTTACTAAAAGTTACGTCGTTTAAAATGTGGGTTGAATAATTTTAAGAGCTGACGGTTCGTATGACATCGAGTTCATCGCCATCTCGATCATTGACACGCGCCACGACGCGCCCTTCGTTTTTCAGAAGTCGCGGTCTCCCTGTCAGAAGTTCGGCCTTCTCTTTAAGCTCTTCAATCGAGAAAACCGGAAGTCCGGCATCCACAAGACGATCGTGCAAGTCAGGTCGCCTTGGATTGCATGCCATGCCGAATTGTGTTACGAGCAGGTCAATCGTATCTCCCGGCGTGGAGAGGGTTTGCGGGCGATCCACGATAAGGGGTAGACGCGCGCGCACGAGCGGCGCCGCAATGACGGCAAGCGACGCGCCGGCTGCTGTATCGCTGTGACCGCCCGAACCGCCCATAATCATGCCGTTCGAGTCGGTGTGAACGTTAACGCTAAAATCAGTTCCCACTTCTGTCGCACCCAATATCACCGCATCGAGACGATCGACGACGGCACTTTTTGCCTCAGGACTCGCGTACCGTGAAGCGCTGATCTCGACATGACGCGGATTTTGGCGAATCGACACCACGGCTTCCCGATCGAAGCATTGAACGTCGGCAAGCGATGTGAAAAGGCCTTCATTCAGAAGATCGACCAAGAGACCTGTAATCCCGCCTGAAGCAAAACTTCCTGTAACACCGCGCTTCCTCATGCGCTCCCCGATGTACGCCGCAGCTGCAAGCGACGTGCCGCCTGCACCTGTCTGAAAAGAAAAGCCGTTTTCAATGAGTCCCGAGGCCTCGATCGCCCTCGCCGTGTAATCGGCGATCAGCAAGCCGATGGGATCACGTGTGATGCGTGTGGTGCCGGACATAATGCGGTCGGGATCGCCTATGGAATCACATACGACGACAGCATCGACAAGGTTTTCAGGTATGGACACGTCCGTCAACGGGTAAGGCATGAGGTTATCTGTGACGACGACGACATAATCGGCGTGTTCGGCGTCGCTCATGGCATAACCGATCGAACCGAAAGCTGACGACCCTTCTTTGCCGTTGCAGTTCCCTTCCGCGTCGGCAGCTGACGCCGCGATAAACGCGACATTGATATGTGACGTACCGTTTTCTAACGCGGCAGGACGTCCGCCGTGCGTGCGAAAAAGAACCGGCTGCTCCAGAATCCCTTGAGATACCGCATGGCCAACGGCGGCATGCATGAAATTGCATTCTATTCCGGTGACGACACCCTCACGGATCGCCTCCAACAAGGGAGTATGGCACGCCATGATGGCGGACGCGTTCACCGTGAGATCTGAAAAACCGAGCGCGGCGCATGCACGAACAACGTCATTGAGAACGTAATCACCCGCCCGCAAGTGGTGATGAAACGAAATGGTCATCCCATTTTTCAAAGAAGACGCACGAATCGCATCCTCGAGTGTCGGCATAACTTTACCTGTTCGGTGTTTCGGTTTCACTCTTCTCCATCTCCTTTCGCGGGTGCTCTGCGCTTTGTGCCCAACATGCCGGATGCCTCGGCAAGTTCAATCGTCCGTTTAGCTTGTGTCAATACAGGCAAATCGATCATTTTTCCTCTGAGAGAAACGGCGCCACGCCCTTCCTCCTTGCCTCGCCGCATCGCCTCTACCACCTCCAACGCGTAGGCGACTTCACTCTCGTCCGGTCGAAACGCTCGATGAACAGGTTCGAGATGGTGCGGCGATATGACAAGTTTGCCGTTGAAACCGAGACTACGCGCATAACAGGCGTCTTTGTAACAGCCTTCCGCATCGCGTGCATCGGTAAACGGCGTGTCGATAACATCCAGACCGCATGCGCGACCGGCCATGACGAGCTTTGCGCGCGCATAATACAACTCATGTGAAGCCTTCGTTCTGCGACAGCCCAGATCGGCAGCGAGATCTTCGCCACCTAGCGCCAGTGCGCTAACACGCGACGAAGCGGAGGCTGCTTCCAGCGCTTTTTCGATGCCCATAGCCGTTTCAATTAGAAGAATTAAACTGACACTTCCATGGGATAAACCGGCCTTTTCTTCAGCTTCATCCAAAATAGACGCCGCCTTCAGAACCGTTGTCGCGCCTACAGTCTTCGGCACCATTACAGCATCTGCTCCTGCCTCTGTTACACGGATAATGTCGAGGCGCGCGTGCGGCGTTTCCATGTCATTAACTCGGACAACGATCTCACGCATTCCGAAATCGAGTGTAAGAAGCGCCTGGCTGACAAGTTCGCGCGCCGCATCCTTTTCGTTCTCGGAAACGGCATCTTCCAAGTCAAAGATCAGGACATCACATGCGAGTACCATTCCGTTTTGCAACATACTCGGTTGGTTCCCGGGCAAAAAAAGGCATGAGCGTCTCATCGCATTCCTCCTCATTGTGTAGTTCCCGAAGCAAAGAAGATGCTCCTTTTTCGCTTCAGATTGCGTATCGAACGCTTCGTTCTCGGGGCGACAGCGTATCGTCAAGTTGAGTTCATCGTCCCTTTTTTCTTGAGCTATCCCGCTTTATCGATCAGCCTTATAAAGATCCTGCGACATCGGCGTCATAATCCTGTAAGGCGCGATGGATGGCTGTGTGAAGGCGCGCGCGAAGCGTACAATCTAATGCTCCTTGGTCGGCAAGATGAACAGCGCCTTCATAGATTCCCATCGATTCAAGGACATCACGCGCGGAACGCTCCATTGCGTCACCGAACTGGCGCGCCACCGGCGATTCTATCTCAATCATCAGCGTATCCGACGGCTTGACCGTCACGAGTACATCGCCGGATTCAAGCGTCCCGGCCTGCGCCTTCTTCAGGATCTTCATCTTCCGCTCCTTCTCTTTGTCAGCCGTCTGCTCCATCTCTGTAATATTGACATTGACGCATCATCGACTTCACGACAGTGGCGACCTTTTCTCATACAATTCTGCGGCATTTCTTCAAACGTCGTGTTTTTGTCTTACAGAAAATATGCGACGAACCTGCCGACTGTGCCAAAATTGCGGTCATCTGATATCTTCTTATTTTGCGGCACGAAGTGCGAGTATTCTTTCCATTTCATTGCGTGCGATCATGATGGCCTCATCGACGCCCATGCCGGGTTTGGCAAGGATCTGCGCAGGATGCATCGCCATCGCGACGTGCACACACACGTGCGCTGAGCGGTCCGTTTCGTTGCATGTGCCACCTTGGTAAGCTCCGACACCGTGGTCGAGGCAATATCGCAACGCCTCCGCCGTCTTGTGGAGGCTTCCGAGATCCGGTGTCTTGACCTGAATCATGTGACCTGCGCCCGCATCTACGAAATCGCGCACATCATTGGCCGTATTGCACCACTCATCGGCAACCAACTCGACAGGGATCTCTCGCTTATCCACTTCACGTGTCAGTGCAGAAAGCCACTTAAGCTGCAGATCTCGCGTTCCGGCGTCAATCGGTCCTTCAACACGCAACTTAAAAGGATCGGCGAGCTTAGCCAGCCTCGATAGATAATTTGTGATCGATTCGATGTTGTCGTAACCGAAACACTGGCCTATTGTGCCGTATACATCGAGTTGAATAATTGGCTGATAGTCTTCACAACGTCTATAATTTTGTATACGTTGGCGCAGCCAATCGACGTATTCAGCCAACGTATCGCCGTTGGGACCGAGCTTTTCCAGATTGTTGATCAGCGCATGCGGCAGGACATCTACCTCTTTCAGAATCATTTTGTCGACATTAAGGTGTCGCGCATCACCGGATTGAGCAAAAATCGGAATCGCACGATCACTGACTGTGGTTCCAAACTCATCTGCGACGACTTCACACATCAACTTGCGTTGACTTAGCGCGACGGCGTCAAGCACGGCCTGGGAGAGACCGTAGCGTATGGCGGAATGAAGCTTTCTTCCGTCATGATCACGAAAGTCTTCGAAAGCTTCCATCGTTTCTCTAAAGGATGTCAACGTCTGCCCCACCAACTTCGGCGCAACATCGTTCTCGATAATCGGAATAAAATCTTTGGCAAGAAAGAGCGGATCACGGCCACCCGCTCCTGAATATTGAACCGCTGCGGCATCGCCCCACGCGACCTGCCCGTCGTCGAGGACGAGCATAATCGAAATAGATTCCCCCGCCTGCCGAATCTGATCAAATCCTAGCGTTTTTGTTTCTCCCGTGTAAAACATCCCGTCGCTTCCGGCTCCCGCCTTAATAGCGGACTGATCGTCAAAATAAAATCCTGTAACGCCCGGAGCACAAACAACTTTTTTGATTTTCATAATTTATAACCTCTCTTTTATTTTATTCATTTCGAGGGCGCCCAACCAAGCGACCCTTACTAATAGCATAAACATCATCGATGACCATTTGGAAAGACGCCTCGCGCTTCTCATATTTAGCACGAGCTTCCATCTTTTGTTGATGGAACTCAAGCAATTCGGTCGTCAGAGGGACATTGCCAGGATGAAACAGACGAATAGCGCCATCGTTGTCGCGGGCTGGCAACATCTTGCCGGCGTTGTATCGACTTGGTGCAAAGGGAATGTCGAGGACGCCCGATCTGATCGCCAGAATGGCTCCGCGTGCAATGTCGCCCTTTCCGAGCTCGAAACACTTGTCCAACACACATCGCGTCTCCGAGGCGATGATGACTTTTTCGTCTTGCAAACTGTACGTGTCAAGGCTCTGTTCACCCAACATATTGATCATCTGTTTCGTGCAAAGAAGTCCTGACGCATTGGCCTCTTTTGTAGGAACGCCGAATGCTTCATGGGGTGTCTTTACGATAACTTTTGTCGTGTGCGACAATGCCGCTACAGCACTCCCCCACCCGATAACGGCATACGCCTTAGCTTCATCTTGCGGGAAGCCTCCCATCCATTGATGCAAGACGGTTGTGACATTGACATCGCCGTATCCGTATTTCCTCAGGTATTCGTCCGTCAAACTCTGCAAAACTTGCATTGCCGCGACATCCTGCACAAGGTGACCGCATTGTCCATACCCGACAGTGATATTCTTGACACCTTGTTCCGCCGCCAGCAGGCTTTCAATGATGGCAACCGTAATTCCAATAAAAGGCGGCACGAGGGTGCCGGTCAAAGGACCGAACGGCTCGCGATTGATCGGACAGCCGGCTTCCTCATACAATCCTGTCAGACGATCTACATATTGCCAATCGCTTATCGTCCGTTCCAGCGAAACGTTTTTCGCGTAAGGGATATTATAAGAGATTCCTCCGCCTTCAAAACTTGTGAAACCGCCGGCGTAAGTTATTTCCGCCAAAAGCCGTGCGTCCGGCGTGCCATGGCGAATTTGAAGTGGCCTTTCCAGCGAATCGATCAGCAATCTGCAACTTCGAACCCCATGATTGACAGCCGGAAATCCATTTAGCATGTTTTTCTGCGTACGAACCGACTCCTCAATGCCGACCTCCGCCTCATGGTAACGGTTCTGTCGCGTATAGCTGTCGATCGTCGTCGGCAAAAGATCGGCCTCGCCTTCATTTTGAAGGTAGGTCAAAAGATCGATCATATCCTGCACAAGAGGTACGCCTGCGCGCGGCTGAACCAGTGTTATTTGCTTTCTTTTTGCATCGTTGAGCGCGTTGCTGAACACTTTCGACGGTTTTTGCCCCTGATGGTATTCAAACGCGTCTTCCAGATTGACATCCTTTCCGGTTGGCCACTGCGTAAGCACTTCCCGACGCCTGCGTTCAAAATCATCACGCGTCCATTTCACATTGCGGACTTCGTCCATTTTTCCATCCTCCGATCGCCCATTTAAGGTAAATGTTTAAAATGTACGTGTATACTTCTTTTTAAGCTTTAAGCGCGGACATGCGCGCTGCACTCATACCCAAAGACTTCAGCTCTCTTTTCATCAGGCGCAGCGCAATGTCACTCTCCCGTTCGGCGAGCACGCCCATCGCAGCGAGAATGTAGTTTTCATCAAGCCATATTTCGGCTTCCAACGGGCGCAAGGACAGCGGGCTTTCCTCTGAATAAAGCGCGTGTTCGGCAATGGACTTCGGATCAGACGCATGAATGACCGATCCGCCTGTAAGTAAAATATGACGAATGGCGCGCAAGTCTTTGCCGGTCTGGACGTACACGATGCCGGACGTCGTATACGCTTCTTCTAAAGTACCGGCGTGACGTGTCGTCGCGATATCGACAGCGCTCGATGCAAGTGCCAGATCAAGCAGGACCGAGTTCGGATCGTCCGCCGTCGGCACATAGGCTTTGTCATCGGCGATATTTGCCAAATAATGACGGACGTCGTCTTCACTCACACCGGCTTTTGCAGCAAGGTTTTCCGTACCAACGACGTCATTAATACCCGATGCGCTATAGCGCATACCAATGTCGCCTTCGACTGTTCGCTTGGCGTACGGTTCCTCTAAACCTTTTAATACGACACTGACATCAGTAGGATGACCTTCAGCAATGGAATACACATCGGTTGTCGCCCCGCCCACATCAACGGCAAACAGCTCGCCAATGCCTGCCTCGCGCTCCGTACCTGTCGCAAGGAGCTTCACCGCGGAAAGTACGGCAGAAGGCGTCGGCATCAGAATTCCTGAAAGCAGGCTCGTTGCCTTCGTCATCCCGCGCGCCCGAATAATATGCGTCAGAAACAATGAGCGGATCGCCCGTTGAACCGGCTCGACGTTCAACTTGTTAAAACGAGGCATGACGTTCGGGCAGACCGTCACTTCAAAGTCTCGAAGGAGATCTTCACAGTCATCGGAGGCGTCGCGATTGCCGGCAATAATAACCGGAAAACGTACGCTTAAGCGAGCAAGCGCTGACGCATTATCCGTGATAACCGCCCGATTTCCTCCATCTGTGCCTCCAGTCAAAAGTAAAATATCGGGCGGATTTGCCTCGATAAGAGCCAAATCCCGTCGGCCGAGACGGTGTGTGAAGATCCGCGTAATCTTCGCTCCGGCGCCTAGAGCTGCCAAGCGACCTGCTTCAGCCGTCAACTCTGGCACCAAGCCGGAGACCATCATACGCAAACCGCCCGCCGCCGAAGAACAGGCAAGGCGGTACTCGTACGAAAGAGCGCCCGTCTTCTGTTCCAGCTGCTTTATCGCCAGTGCAAGGCCATCGCCGATGTCGTGATCGACCGTCGTAAAAGCAGAAGCGTGACCGAGCAGCACTTCTTCATCGAGATCGACGGCTGTCACTTTCGTAAACGTGCTGCCAAAATCAATCAGTAGTACGGGACGCACCTTCTTCAACCCCGAGATCTTTCTTCAACCAATAGATCGTTGTCTCCGGCGGTGTGCCCGGCGGAAACACGCGATTAAAGCCCATCGCATGAAATCGTTTCTCGACATCGGAAAACTCCTGTTTGCCGACAACGATGTTGCCACCGACGTAGAGAAGAATGCCTTCGAGACCCGCCTCATCACACTTATCGCGCAAACCGCGGCAGTCCAACTCGCCATGGCCATAAAGTGAAGAGACAACGATCGCGTCAGCATTCGTTTCAATCGCGGCTCCGATGTACTCCTCCTGCGAAACCATCACTCCGAGGTTTGTGACATCGAATCCGGCATCTGTGAAGGCATAATCAAGTATTCGGATGCCGACAGCATGTACATCGGCGCCGATGACACCGATGACCAGTTTTTTCCTATTTGATTCCTGCATGTTGATCCTCACGTTCTTTTTGACGCTTTCCCCGCCATTTTTATATCATTCATGTATTTTTGAGTTTCTTTTCTATGAGCTTATATGCACCTCCATGCGCTTAATTTTTTGCATTTTATTGTATCCGCACCGGTGAAACATATTCTCAATCATCTAAATACATGTCACCATTTGAAGAATGAAAAACTCAAAGTGCGCGAAGTCAACGTACCCGCGCGTCGATCTCTCATTCCGATCGCCTGACGTCACGGAGCTCTTTGTATCGCTTCTCTACGGCACGGCGCACGTAGAGCGTCGACCCTTCATCACACTCAAAACGGGTGCGGACGACACGTCCGCCCAAAAGCGACCATTCGCGCACAAGCTTCATCACAGAAGGCTGAGCAAAATCTGACACCTCAGGCGCGAGCATAAGCCAGTCCTGCTGCTTAATAAAATCTTCAATTCCGTTCTGCTCACGCAAATGTATTCCGGTTATCAAACACGATTCGGGAAAATACGGAAGAAGCGCCTGCTTCATCAGAAAGAGAAATCCCTCGCTTACCGTCATAAAGCCAACGCGTTCACCCGCTTTTACCGAAAGGCACGCGGCCATTGCTCCCCCATCCGGTTGCAAAGCAACAGGAAGAATCATTTCTTCGTCCTGTGCGAGAAGCGACAGTTCACGATATAGCTCATTTGGAGCAACGAGAAAATCATAACCGGAATTCAGGCGATCCGGACTTGCGAGCACATCTTCGTATGACATCCAAAAGCGCATCGTCATCGAAAGGCTTTCCAATGCGCGATCCATCACCGAACGCTCTTCCGGTGTTGAGGCTATGAGAGCAAGCCTGACAGGGCGTCGTTCATCCTCTTTTTGTCGAAGTCGGAGCTCAAAAAAGATTTGCGCCTCACGCATTGAAAAGCCGAGTTCTGTCATCTCCGAAAGCATATCGTCAATCGCTTTCAGCGCGCGTGTTTTTCTACTTTTCATCGGCTCATCCGCCAAAGTACCCGCCACAAAAGTTCCTTGACCGCGTCGTGAAACGATGACACCATCGCGATTGAGCAAAGAGTATACGTGGCGGATCGTACCCACAGAAACGCCATACTGCTCCGCCATCTTGCGAATGGACGGCAGCCTTGTGTGTTCAGGAAGCTTGCCGGATCCGATATCGGCCTGAATCGCCTCCGCGATCAGTTGATAGATCGGTCGATTCTCAACACTGTTACGAGTATTTAAGACATTGTCCTTCACGGCGTCTTCCGGCATCTTTCATTCACTTTCCCGCGATAATATCGTCTGCATCAACGTCGTGCATCACGCGCCAACCGGCAGGACCTTCTTCATAAAGGTCGCTACCATCCGTATCGATGGCAACCGTCACAGGAAAGTCGCGCACGCGTATCAAACGAAGCGCTTCCGTTCCGAGATCCTCCCAACAGATAACCTCCGACGATTCTATAGAATGTGAAAGCAGCGCGCCCGCTCCGCCCGTAGCGGCAAAATATACACATCCATAACGCCTCATCGCATTGATCACCTCCGGACTGCGACGTCCTTTGCCGATCATGCCGCCAAGCCCGCGGGAGATCAGCGCCGGCGCGTATGGATCCATGCGGTAAGATGTCGTCGGCCCGGCAGATCCCATCGCATATCCCGGAAGCGGCGGCGTCGGCCCTACATAAAAAATGACGGCGCCTTCTAAAGGAAAAGGCGATTCCTCACCGCGTTCTAAAAGCGCGACAAGACGTTGATGTCCGGCATCTCGAAGCGTGTACATCGGTCCTGTAAGGAGAACGCGCTCACCCATTCGAAAGCTTGTAGCCATCTCCTTTGTCAGCGGTAAAGTCACACGCCGTACCTCTTCGTTTCGATCCATTACAACACCTCCTGTCGATGACGTGTCGCATGGCAATTGAGATTACAGGCGACCGGCAATCCGGCAATATGCGTCGGCGCGACGTTCACAGCTAATGAAAGCGCTGTCGTTCGCCCGCCGAATCCTTGCGGTCCAATACCGAGTTGATTGATCTTTTCAAGTAGGGATTCTTCAAAATAAGCGTAAAACGGATCCGGGTGGCGTTCTCCAATAGGACGTGCAAGTGCCCGTTTGGCAAGCAACGCAACATGGTCGAACGTTCCGCCAATGCCTACCCCGACAACAAGCGGCGGACAGGCGTTAGGTCCGGCAAGTTTAACCGTTTCAAGGACAAACGCTTCTACACCTTCCAAGCCGTCTGCGGGGCGCAACATGGCAAGCCGGCTCATATTCTCGCTTCCAAAGCCTTTGGCTAAAAGCGTCACGGTCACGCGATCCCCGGGAACGATTCGAATCGTCGTGATAGCAGGCGTATTGTCACCGGTATTGACACGTCTTAGCGGATCTCCCACCACCGACATGCGCAAAAAGTATTTCTTGTAGCCGCGCCGAATGCCTTCATTGATCGCTTCGTAAGGGTCACCGGAAAAATGCACATCTCGTCCGACATCGAGAAAAACAACAGCCATTCCCGTATCCTGGCATAATGGAATGCGTTCTCTTCGCGCGACACGCGCGTTCTCTAAAAGTTCGGAAAGGAGGGCACTCGCATGTTCGCCATCTTCAAGATCCAATGAAGATGCAATCGCCTGTTCAACGTCATAGGGAAGGTCACACGCGTTTTCGCCACACATGCGTTCGATCGAATCAGTCAAACGCATTACATCAAATTCTCTGATCATATCGGCTCCTAAGAATCAATTGTGCATACACATTAACAGAAATTGTGCTGGCATGCAACTGTGCTAAAAATGTAAAATTTACGCTTCAAAAAATGGTCGAATTAGCGTATGATCAAGTCAGCAAGAAAATGTGCGAGCTTTTACCGACGGCAGGTTCTCGCCACACGATCCTTATGGAAATCTAATAAATGATCAGCTAAAAAGATCATCTAAAAACGGAGGTTCATATGTTTGTTGATGCAGTCGTAGGAGAAAAAGGCACTGGCAAAACGCCGGTTATGTTAGAGATCTTGACACGCGAGGCCAAAAACGAACACGCGAACATGGTTTTTGTGGAGTCCGGCAAAAGCGCCAGTCATCACATCCCGCACTCCGTCCGATTCATCGACATCACAGAGTATTCCATTCAAGGCTACGATCAGTTGCTCGCGTTCATCGCGGGCATGAACGCAAAAGATTACGATATCTCCCATATCTTCATCGACAGCGTCTTCAAAATTGCCGGTGACAAGGCATTAGAGGGTCTCCCTGACTTCATCTCTCGACTTGAAAAACTTGCGCGTCTTGTTGAAACGAACATCACTTTGAGCATCAGTTGCGCCATCGACGAATTACCTAAGCTTCCCGATTCCATTGAAATTCACGTGCCGCGAGCTAATTGACGTCGCCATTCCGATCAAATGAGGCGGATCTCGCACGCAAATGTTTATGAGGTGCAATAAAACGCTGGTCTGAATATTCAAAACCAAAGGAGAATGATCCTACAATGTTAAAAGAATTTAAAGAATTTATTTCCAAAGGCAACGTGTTAGATTCAGCCGTCGGCTTCGTAATGGGTTTGGCGTTCAAAGCTATCGTAGACAGTGTTGTCAACGATATATTGATGCCTGTACTCGGATATTTTACAGCCGGCATCGATTTTGCGAACCTGAAAATTGTGTTGAAACCGGCTAGTGGTGAAATCGAGGAAGTTGCCATCACCTACGGCACGTTAATTCAGAGCATCATTTCCTTCTTGCTCGTCGCATTCTTTCTCTTTCTACTTGTGCGCACAGCAAATCGACTCCGAAGAAAACAAGAAGCTACTCTTGCCGCTGAAAAGGCTGCCGCAGACGAGGAAAAAGAAAAAGAAGAATCTGAGCTTGATTTGCTGAAAGATATCCGCTCGCTGCTTCAAGTAAAATCTGACACCGACATAAAGAACGAAGACTGACGACACGCCGATCGACTTCAGTCGACAGCGCCATTAACTGTTCTGTGCTAAGCCTCAGGCACCTATTCTGTGACTGATATTATCCTGCTTGACTTCATCTTCTTGTTTGTCGACAACGACCGGCAACATTGTTCGGCGATATATGTGCACCCGCTCCCCGACGGAAATGGTAAGCGCCATTCGGCAACCAGGCGTCGCCTGCTATTCGGTGCGCTTCGTTGATTCGCGCTCTATCAGACTGGGAAGTGTCGTATAGGATTGCACCAGCAATTTCGGATTTTTAATCCGACGTATGATGATCTTTGCAGCCTGTTCACCCATGTCGTACATGTCGAGATTGACGACCGTGAGCGGCGGATCAATCACTTTTGAAAAGGGAAAGTCATCGAAGGTAAGCACCGCCATCTCATCCGGTATGGAAATATGGCTTTGCCGAAGAGCCTCCACACATCCGAACGCAAGATATTGATTGGCACAGATAATGGCCTCCGGCGGATTCTCGAGGGACAAAAGCTCCATGGTGCATTGAAAACCCGTGTCACTTTTTGGGTCGCCATGCCGTATGTAGTCCACGGGCAAAGATGGATCCAACGCCTCCAAAACACCTTCTAGACGATGGAGCGAAATCGTATCCTCGTCAGATCCCCCGATAAAGGCGATGCGTTCATACCCATTTTCTTTCAAATGACTTGCTGCGATCTGTCCGGCCACACTGTTATTCGTATCGATCCAGCACAAGCGGTTCGAGAAATCAGGCATGCCGATCACCACATACGGGAAAAACGTATCTGTCATAAGAGCCGCGACCTCTCTTGAAACAACCGAGGCATGTACGATGGCTCCATCCACATATTTGCTGTCCATAATGTCGTCAAAACTGTTGACCAGCTCACGCGCATGGATACGCTTTATGAGCAGTCCATATTCCTCTTCCGCGAGTGCGGCTTCAGATCCGACCATCATCTCGAATAAATGTGGATTTTCAAAACCTACACCATGTTCCAGTTCGCTCAAAAAAAGGATATTCTTGGTCGCTCTCTTGGCAAAGCTTTGCGCCCGCTTGTTCGGTCGGTATCCCAGCTTGCGAATAACTTCTTGAACATGTTCAATCGTTTCCTGTGAAATCGTAGGATAGCGATTGATCACCTTAGAAACAGTCGCCGTGGAAACACCTGCAGCCGCCGCGACATCTCGAATCGTCACACTCATATCTCTGTCACCTGTCTTACCACAGCAAATCCCATCGGATCGATGGTTTTGCTGTTTAATCCCTCCTGCCGCAACAACTGTCCTTTAGCGAACTCTGCCGGTATTTCGGCTCTCTTAGTCCAGTTATTCAACACTACGGATATTTTACACTTCCCCAATGATCGCGCATAAGCATATAATCCGCTACCCGTCTTTGCGATCAACGTTTCAAAATTGCCGTGGCGCAGCTCCGGCCATGTGTTTCTCAGCAGGATCGCATCGCGATAAAATTGTTCCAGTTCGCCGCCCCCATGAGCCCAAGGCATCGGACGGCGGTACTCTTTTTCTAGTAGTCCTTCGATTCCTTTTTCATCTCCATAAAACACGGAGGGAATACCGATGAATGTCATCTGAAACAACACCGCCAACTTCATACGCGCCACATCGTGATGGCACAAGGAAAAAAAGCGACTCACATCGTGACTATCCAATAAGTTTAACTGTCCGTACAGTATGGGGAGTTTATATCGCATGCGCATGTTGGTGACACGCCCGTCGAACTGAGCGGCATCGATGACTCTTTCGGCAAAAAAGCGGCGGCAATGTTTGCGGAAATCATAATTCATCGTGGAATCGAACATGTCTCCGCTTAACCAATGCTCTGCACTCTCCCACACTTCGCCAATCAATAGACAGTCAGGTTTTACGGCCTTTACAGCTTCTCGGAAGCGGCGCCAAAACGCATCGTTGATTTCGCTTGCCACATCAAGTCGCCAGCCGTCGATACCAAATTCTTGAATCCAA
The DNA here is from genome assembly GCA_012799825.1 of Clostridiaceae bacterium. Taxonomy (GTDB): domain Bacteria; phylum Bacillota; class Clostridia; order Saccharofermentanales; family DTU023; genus UBA4923. The sequence goes on from JAAZKK010000082.1 coordinate 49,340, forward strand.
TGCTGACCTACGCGGCAGAAGTATTCAATGACCTCAGGATTTTCCGTATTTGTCTTAGGCATCATCCTTTCGTACCCGAAACATTCGTAGTCAGGATATTCGTCCCCGCTTCTAGGGCGGCGTACGGGAAATGTAAGGTCGTAGAACCAGTCCTTATATCGAGAATTCTCACCGTTTTTTACGACGTCATCGAAAGCGAAAAAATTCCACCCTACATGATTGAACACACCATCTATAATGACACGGATCCCCATATCGTGACATGTATCTACAAGACGGCGAAAATCATCGTCCGTTCCAAAACACGGGTCGATATGGAAATAATCGATCAGGTCGTACTTGTGATATTCTCCCGCGACAAAAATAGGGTTGAGATAAATGCAATTAAAACCCAAGTTCTTGATATAATCCAAGTTCTCAGTGATCCCGATGATCGTCCCGCCAAGCTTACCGTGTGTCGTCTGTCCATTCCACTCACATTGATTTGGATTCTCGCTGATTGAACGCCGCGCCGTCGCGAAACTGTCGGGAAAAATATTGTACATCACGGCATCTTTAGTCCATGCCGGAATATCGACAATGTCTGCCCTATGGTTAAACGGTAACTGAAAGTATTCTGAGCGGTCGTCTACACGATGACGCGCAAAAAAATCACCGTAATATAACAATTTATCGGAACCATCGTCCAATTCAAAATAGTAACAGACTCGTTTATAGGGACTTTTCAAGATCACTTCGTAGTAATCAAACCATTCATCTCGCGCAACAATCTGCATAGGCGTACAGGAGAAAATGACCGGCGTTTGACGGCAAGCCCGATCTGCATAATAGAGCGTGCAGCATTGCAAGTCGCCGCGGCCGGAGCGCAGCCGAAACAAAACTTCCTGTTCGCTGATTCCATGGGCATCGGCAGACATGGGTACATGTTTGATTGCGCTAAGATTCATTGACTCCACCTCGTTTCAGTTAACCTTTTACACCGCCGGCTGTTAAACCGGATGTCATATGCCTTTGCACTGCAAAGAAAATAATAAGTATGGGCAAACTCACGACAAGCGACGCAGCAGCAAACACAGGCCAACTACCGCTCATTTCAGTTGCCTGCAGAGAATAAAGACCGGCAGCCAGCGTGTAGTTTTCCGCACCGGTCATAAACGTAATCGCAAAAAGATATTCATTCCACACATAGATCAGAATCATGATCGCTGTGACGATGATACTGGGCTTTGCCAATGGAAGTACGATCTTAGTGACCAGCTGGAAATTGCTGGCGCCGTCAATCGCGGCAGCCTCTTCTACTTCAATAGGAATGGTATCGAAATATCCTTTCATGTTCCAAAGTCCGAAAACCGCCATAGTCCCTGTGTAAATCAGGATTAATCCGATCCTCGTGTTCACCAATCCCATGGGACTTATCAGCTTATAGATTGCGAACATGGAAAGCACAGAAGGAAAGGAGTATAGCAACAACAGGATTTCAAGGATCGCTCTTCGTCCCGCAAACTGTTTACGGGAAAAGACATACGCCGCGGGGATCGCGGCTCCCAACGAAATCATCACTGTGCTGACGGCGAGAATCGCACTGTTCTTAAACCACAGCATAACCGCCTGTTTTGTAAAGACCTCTTTGTAATTTTCTAACGTAAAATGTTTGGGGATAAATCGAAAGTCTGAACTCAACAGGCTGTTTTCAGCGTTCAAAGAGACCGACAGCGCGTACAGTATCGGTATGAGCGTCACAGCACATAATACAATGAAAAACACATGGAGCGCACTGTGTCCGAAAAAACGACGAAGCCTCTTTTTCCTGCGCAATGACATCTTACTCACCCTCCCTAAGGCGCTTACGAGTCAACAGAGAAAAGGCGATCAACATAACAAAAATGATGATCGACACGGCTGAACTATAGCCGTAATTGTTCGTGACGAATGCGTTTTCATAAGCATACGTAAGAATCGTATGCAAATTGGAACCCGTCTTTGCCCCCACCTGCTGCGTGAGCAGATAAATCACATCAAATTGTTTAAACGTAGTAAATACGGTAATGATGACGGAAGGCGCGATGATGGGCTTGATGGACGGAATCGTAAGGTATATTGTGCGCTGCACCCAATTTGCGCCATCAAGGATTGCATTTTCATAACAGCTTTTGTCGACGGATTGTAAAGCCCCATCCACGATCATGATCATGAATGGGAGCGCGAGCCACAAGTTGACAACAGTGCAGCAGATAAAAGCCGATACATCCGTTGCCAGCCAGCGCTGTGCCTCTAAACCGAGCTTCTCCATCCATTGGTTCAAAAGGCCGAATTGGGAATTGAACATGCCCGTTTTCCAAAGCAGGATAGAAACGTAGCCGGGCATAGCCCAAGGAAACATCAGCAGCGTTTTATACACTCTGCGAAACTTAAAATTTTGAATATTCAAGAGACTTGCCAGTACGAAAGCGATCACGAGCTGCAACACCATGTTGACAATCGTCCAAAGAATTGTTGCGAGCAATGCACCAAGAAAGCCGGAATCGAACACAAAAAGCGCTCTCTTATAATTTTCTGTTCCGATAAAGCTAAAATCAAACCAGTGGTAGACGTTCATATTGGTGAACGAAATATATCCCGTGTATAAAATGGGGAATACCACGATCAGAAGAATCAAAATGAGAGAGGGCGCACTGGTCAGATACGCCCATAATGTTTCTTTCCGGCGTTTCTTCATCGCGTGTCGCTCCTTATTTCATGGACGCGATTAAATCAAGCGCTTTTTTCTGTGCAGCTTTGGCACTTTCTGTTACATCCTTGCCGCTCATATTGATGTCGACGAGTAAGTTTTCAGTCACCGTCCACATCACGTCCATCTCGGGAATATTCGGCATCGGTACGGCATTTTGAGCCGTTTCATACATCGACATGACCATAAGGTCTTTGGCGACGTCAGGGTCATCATAACAGCTTAATTTTGCCGGTGCGCATCCGCTTGCCTTCGCGATGGCAATTCCGACCTCATCGCCGGTCAATTGCTGTAGCACCTTGATAATTGCGTCATGTTTTTTCCCAGCAGCCACCTTCAGCACGTGCAACCCTTGGACGCCGGAATAAGGCGCGATCGCCTTTCCGGTTTCATTGACAACAGGCATCGGAGCCAATCCCAAATCAATCCCGCTTTCTCTTATCGTTGGGACAAGCCACGGGCCGCCGATCGTAGAATGAGCCTTTGCTTCCCTAAACAGCGTGTTAACAGTAGCATACTCACCTTCACTTGGCATATATTCAACAAATTTCTTGTGGTATTCAAGCGCCGCGATGGTCTCCTTGCTGTCCAGTCCGGGCTGACCTTCCTCGTTGATGATATAGCCGCCAAATGCATGAATCCAGCCAGCACTGTAATACGCCGTGCTGTGTTGTTCAACGAAGCCGTAGTGCCCGCCTACGGTAGTTTTACGCATATACTCATAAAGCTCTTCAGTCGTCTTCGGAACTTTATCGTCCTTCATATAACGGCGGTTATACATGTACAAAAGTGTTTCAAAATAAAGTGGCAGTTGATAGATTTCGCCTTTATACGTTGCAGCCTCGATCGTCATCGGAAGGTAGGCTTCAAGTGCGGTGGCATCAATAAAATCTGAAATGGGGGCTAAAATGCCCATTTCCGCGTATACGCCAAGCTTATCGTGGGCAAAAAAATACATGTCCGGAGCCGCTTTAGGATCGTTGCCGACTAATTTCAGCGCCTCAGTCAGACCGTCTTTTCGCTCAAGCTTCACGACGATGTCGGGCTCCAATCGCTCAAGCTCAGTTTGCAGGACAGCAGCAACTTCTTCTTCCTTATCATGCCAGATCGTAATCGTCACCGTGCCATCCGATATTTCCTCAGGTTGAGAGCAGCCTACAAAAAGCGTCGTAACAAGACATACAATCAACAAGATCGCAAGCCATCGCTTCATTTTTAACTCCTCCTTGTCGCACTCGTTAACAGTTTACTGAACGAAAACAGTATAGAAAATTGGCGCAGGCAAGAGAATCGCCTTACCTGCGCCGATTGCCGTTACGATTTCTTTTTCTTTGAGAAGTACACACCTGCGCCGGCGATCGCAGCTACGGCGGGAATGGCAATCAACAGAGGATTGATGCCTCCTTTTTCAGGTTCTTCTTTTGCAGGTTCGGATGTTACCTCGGGAGCCGATGTCTCAGCGGGAGGTTCCGTCTCTGTAGGTTCCGGTTCTTTGGGGATTTCCGGTTTTTCGTAGTATACGGCTACATTTTCCGCATCTGTTACTACAACCCACAGGTCTTTCCCGGCGTCTACAGATAAATCCGCCGTTTGTACGCTTCCCTCGTTTCCGTTCACGATGACGCTGTTGACCCAGCCGGGCACTTCAAGCAACAGCCAGCCATCACCTGCGTCTTGCAGTGCCTCACCGGGCCATGAAGAAAAGACATTCGTGCCATCCGGTGCGGACCACGCCCACAGATGAGGCTCGTTCCAGTCAGCAGGAGATTTTACGTACACCGTAATATCGTCCACTACCGGAGCATCGGGATCATTGTAGGTAAACTCCGCAACGCCCTCGGCGTCCACCGTTACCCACACTTCAGCCGGATCAATGGTGAGATCTTCCGTCTGTACTTCGCCGCCATTGGCATTGATAATGATGCTATTCACCCAAATAGGCACATTGACGGTATACCAGCCCGTGTCTTTTGCTTTCATAGTTTTACCAGGCCATGCCTCATACGCATTTGTTCCGTCCGGATGCAACCACGCCCAAATACAGACATCTTCCCAATTCTCGTCTACTTTGGCGTGTACCGGAAATTTCTCAACATATTCGGGGATCTCGCCCGTCGTTTTCGTCTCGTAGCTTATTTCTACCGTATCGGCATCAGTAATGATAAGCCATGCATTCTTAGCTTCCAACTTGAAATCTGCCGTCTGCACTTCGCCTTCATTCGCATTGATGATGACATTGCCCGTTTCAGCCGGAATCCAGCAATAATACCAGCCGGGATTGTTTTCATCAGCTTCCATTTCTCCGCCAGGCCATGCTTTAAACGCATTTGTTCCGTCATCTGCCCAAGCCCATACACAGGGTTCTGTCCAATCTTCAGGCACCTTTGCGTAAACAATGATCCGCTCAACATCGTCCGCAAATACAGACATCGAGAGCGATAGCAAAAGCAGCACAGCAACAATGAACAGCACTAGAACTTTCTTCGCATCTTTCATAAATAATCCTCCTTGCCAATTCTGAAGTATTCAGGGACTGAATTCTTTTAGTGGATATAACATAACACGATCACATGATAATTTCAACGAAAATTTAGGAAACCGTTTTCCTTATCATCTGCACTGCAAAACGATGGATGATAATTAGCAAGACATACAATATGTACAACAATTAGCAAAAATCTATCTGTTTCTATCATTGTTTTGTAATTTAAAATGCTAGAGCTGTGTTCACTTCTTGCTCTATTTTCCTAAAGTCAGATGCGATGCTACGCGTTTAGCCAATACTTGCATTTTTTGTATTCGCATTGAGGACATATTTGGATGTCTTCATATGAATATAAAGCTATAATCGGCACAGTTAAAAAAACGGAGCATTCCTCAGCGGTATGCTCCGTTCTCGATATTTAATTAATGATCCTACATTACTTACTTTTGCCCGGCGGAACCTCTTCGGTCATGATCACGAATTGAACACTTGCCACATCTTTGTTCTTGTCTGACGCATATGAACGGATTTCATACCCGTCTCCTGAGAGTTCGTCGAGTTTCTCCTGAATGGCCGTCATAAATTTCTCGCGGAGATCTTTCGTTTCCTCCATCAATTTCTGAGCGCCCTCATCAAACTCAGTGATACCCTCCTCATATGGAGTCATTCCTTTATCCTGATATTCGCCAAGACCGCTTTGAAAACGTTCGACACCGTTTACGTAAGCGGATACGCCGCTGCCCGTCTTAGATACGCCTTGGGAAAGTGTGCTCCCCGCGTTTTTAAGCGTACTGCCCTGATTGGCGAGCGTACTTAAGCCCTGTCTAATGCTTGCCGACCCCTGAATCAGACCGGGGTTGCCCGCACTGCCCTCAAAACCGGTGAGCAAACCGCCGATGCCTTCGGTCATATAGAGCGTAAGACCTTGATGGAATCCTACCTGTTTATTGCCACATGCATCCGGTACCGGATTTCCTTGGGAATCGTAGACGCCGGCATACCCATTCCTTAATGCATGAATGCCATAGTAGAGTTGAGAGTATTGCTCCATCACGTCTTCCGTAGACGTTCCTGCCGAATCGGCAAGGGCTCGTATCCGATCACGGATCATGACGATTGCGTCATGAATCCCCGGATTATGTGAACCATCAGCACCTGTCGTGCCGTAGTACGCATCGTCGAGTTGACGAAGGCCGTCGTACAACTGATGTGCACCGGAAACGAGCGCAGGGACACCCGAAGCCTGATCCGTCAGTCCGGTCAGCGTCGATTGGAGCAACGTATAGGAGGCGACATAACCTGCGACAATCTGCGCCATCGTCGTGCGATATTGAGTGACTTTCTCAGGATCGCCGGTGATCACGATGCCTTCATACAGAGCTAGGACATCTTCAAACGATGTAACTTGCGGCACCGGAATCTGATCGGCAGCTTGCTTAGCCATTGCAAGCGAACTATTGAGCGTTACAAGGCCCTGCCAAAGCTGATACATGCCGCCGTCCGATTTGCCGATGGCGTGAAGACCGTCGCGGAACTGCTCGGAACCTGCGACGAGCTGATCCAGCTGTGCAAGATCGGCTTCACTGAATGACGGCAACTGCGCCGTCATCTCGTCAGGATGCGGCAGTTTGGACGCCAACTCGTTCAAGCCGTCACGAATCGATGACGAAGCTGTCAGAAGTGTTTTTCCCTCGCTGTTTAACGTCTTCACGCCGGAATGCATCTCCGATAGGCCTTTGTCGAACTGGTTGTAACCTGTAGATGCCTTTTTGGCACCGTCCACATATTGAGAAACGCCGGACGTGTACTGATTCACGCCGCTCTTTAGCTGATTAACTCCGGCAGCAAGTTGTTGGCCGCCATGCACAAGCTCATAACTCCCCCCTCTTAGTTCGTCGAAAGCGCCCATAAGATCGCCGTATCCGGTGCGAAGGCGCTCACTGCCCTCGGCAAAAGCAGCAATACCTTCGGACAACTCATCGAGCGGAGCAAATTCATCTTCATACATGGAAAGGTCAAGGTTTAAAGACAGCGGAACACCGGCAAACGTCATCTGTCCCATGTGGAAATCTTCCACATCGAGCTCAACTTTCATTATCGCCTCTTCTCCCGGCAATACAATTGATGTGAATTGTTGCGTAGAACCGGCGTACGCCAACATGAGATTGTCGGATGCCGAAACAACACGAGCACAACTGGGATCAATCGGGATGGTAACCTGCAATGCATAATGGTCAAAGTAGCCGCCTCCGACATCTTTATTCTCTCGAATGGCCAATTCAATTACCAAGCGACCATTTGCGCCGGAAAGATCTTTTGGCAAATACATATGGTCGTCGAGACGGTAACTGATGATGATTGTCCACGGAAGCTCTCGCGTTCTCAAATTGCCTTGGTAGTAATAATGGCCTTTAGCGCAATCTGTAGTCACTTTACCATTTTCATATGTCAGCGGCTGGTCGCCTGTAAGCTGAACGACTTTCTCGTAATCGCCGTAATCGACGATGGTCTTCTGCTCGGCAGGCTGAAAATGATTGACGACATACAGTTGTTCGACTTGTCCTACGGCATCAAGTTTCCCGTAAATGACTTCACGTTTTGCCGTACCGTCCGTCGGAATCATGATCGGGCCATTGCCGCGCTCTGCTTGAACGAGAGGCGGAACATACGTCACCATGAACGCGACGATAAACAGCACGACCGTTACGCGCTTCAGGAATTGCAGCACGGATCGGCTTCGCCGTCCTAAACGATAGGATGATTTCATTAAAAGTCCTCCTGTTGATCCATCTTCAGAGGTGAATATTCTTGACGCCGGCGCCCAGAGGCTCCACGGGGTTTTCTGCGATAAGAATGCTTATCGGGAAGTAATTTTAGTTTCCATGTCGTCTTTTCAATTAAGGGATCAAAAAAGCGTAGCAAGTTGGGAAGCAGGAAAAGAACCATACCCAGCGACGTCAGTGCGCCACGTCCAAGCACGCGTCCAATTTCACTTACCACGGCAAGGCTTGATGAAAAATAAAGTACGTAGCAAACACTGGCCAGAATTAGCGCCGGCGGAATAATGGAACCCGCTACCGTCTCGATCGTTCGCAAGGCTGAATCCTTCCGGTTGAGCATTAAGCGATGGTCGAGGTAGTGTTGTGTCATCAAGATAGCATAGTCAACCGTCGCTCCGAGCTGCACCGTGCTGATGACAAGGAACCCGATAAAGTTCAGCGGAATACCGGTAAGATACGGTATCGCCAAATTGATCCAAATTGAAAGCTCAATTGTGAGTACTAATATCAGGGGAATCGCAATCGACCGGAATGTAAACAAAATGACGAGTGCAATCGCCAGAATCGCCAAACCGTCAACGATTAAAATATCCTTATTTATCGTAGAGCGCATATCAAGCAAAACCATATTGGCGCCCGTAAGGTGGGTGTCCCCGTCAGGATAAGCTTCATCGACTATCACACGAATTTTCTCCGCTGTCTCGAACGTCTCCGGCGCTTCATCAGGGGAATCAGCAATCAAAATGATCCTGCTGTAGTGCTCGGAGAGCAAAGGCGACATTAAGCGCTCCGGCAATATTTCATTTGGAATGCCGCGACCGACGGCCGTCACATAGCCAATGGCAGACTTGATTTCCGGAACATCAATAAGTACATCCACCAGTCGTCCTTCGCGAGCCCAGTCCCCGCGCGGAAGAAGAAGTGCCATAGGAACGTTGTTGCCAAACCGCTCTTCAAGCAACAGAGCGTCACGCTCCTGACGAGAATTTTCCGGATACGTTCGCGCTCCATACAACAGACGGTTCGAGCGCTGCGCGAGGAACGACGGCACAATCACGACGGCGGCTGCGATCATAATGGGAATTCCGATCTTGATGATCCAGCGGCTCGGCTTCTTAAACGAAGGCATGAAAGAGCGATGTGTAGTTTTATCGATCAGTTTATACGTCAACGTAGTAAGTGCAGGGAGCAACATAAACGAACTCAACAGGCTGAAAAATACTCCTTTTGCAAGTACAAGCCCAAGATCGAACCCAATGCCGAAGCGCATGAACACGAGCGCGAGAAA
>JAAZKK010000002.1 GCA_012799825.1 Clostridiaceae bacterium
AGGACAAAGTTGGTCGGATCCTCTTCGGTCGCCATCTTTTGGATAACGCGCGCCGACATGGGAAAGGCGGATATACCCGCAGCTCCGATCATTGGATTGATTTTCTTTTTACGGAATAGATTGATAAATTTAGCAAAAAGCACACCACCCGCCGTATCAAAGATAAAGGCGACAAGCCCCAACCCCATGATCATCAAGGTCGTTATCTGCAAAAAGTCTTCTCCTGTCATCGTCGAACCGACCGAGAGACCTAGCAATATCGTGACAATATTGGTGAGTTCATTCTGAGCCGTATTTGCAAGGTGATTCAAAACACCGCAAACACGCAGAAGGTTGCCGAACATCAGCGAACCGATCAGGGGTGCACTCATGGGTACGAGAATACCTGCCACCACTGTAATAATGATTGGAAAAACAATGAGGGCACCTTTACTGACATGTTCCTCATGGTAGTCCATGCGAATGCGGCGCTCCTCTTTAGTCGTCAACGCTTTGACGACAGGCGGCTGAATGATGGGGACTAGGGACATATAAGAATACGCCGCAACCGTAATCGGACCCATGTACTTTCCGAGTTGAAAGTAGTTAGCCGCATAAAGTGTCGTCGGGCCGTCAGCGGCGCCGATGATGCCGATCGACGCAGCCAATTTGATCAGCAAATCCCCTTCCACACCGATCACTGGAAGAACGAGAAGAGCAACTAGGAAAGTCGCAAAAATGCCGAACTGAGCAGCCGCTCCGAAAAACATCATGATGGGATTTTTCAAAAGAGGCGTAAAATCACACATCGCTCCGATCCCGATAAAGATAAGAATAGGAAATAGTTCGTTGACAATACCGGCATTGTAAAGAACTTTCAAAAAACCGGGTTCTTCGGACGTACCCAAAACCGCCGCAAAGCCGTTTATAAGAGGAGGCAAGTTCGCAAGAATAGCGCCAAATCCAATGGGAAGCAAGAGGTTCGGTTCATACTCCTTTTTAATGGCCAGGTAAATCAAAATAGAAGCAATGACAAACATAATGATGTTCTTAACACCGGCTACACTAAAAAGATGGATAACTCCGCTGAATATTTCTTTGAAAAGTTCTGCCATACATTCCCTCTTCATCTAACTTAATAATAGCTCCCCTCTCAAGATGAGCGAGAGCTTTGAACCATTCGTGGATCATTATATTCTAAAACAACTCACTTTTTACGCTGAATCAAGAATAAACAGCAAGACCGAGAGCAAGAGTATCCCAGATCTGAGTGCCCTGTTACACCAACGTTTCAAAGCGCAAAAAAAAGACGACTCAGGAATGCGCCCGTATTGTCGTCCTTTTATGTCGAACTGTGCCACATCTCCCGTTCCAACAGATAAGCCTTGATATCGACACCGCCCGCAAAGCCGGTAAGATCGCGGTTCGCGCCAATAACGCGGTGGCAAGGAATGACGATCGGCATAGGATTCGCGCCGAGTGCCTGGCCGATCGCACGTGCGTATCGCCGAGCATCTTCCTTTTGATCGACCACTTGCATCGCGATTTCGGCATATGTTGCAGCAGCGCCTGAAGGCACACGCATCGTCGCATGCCACACGCGCTCTTGGAAAGGTGTACCCGAAGGAAATTGCCATGGAAAATCAGGCGCCTTCCCCGTCTCGACATAGCGCGATAATTCGCGACCTGCCGTCAAAAGAAGAGGCGATGCTGGATCTGAATAAAAAGGTCTGTCGCACTCGATCACTTGTCCTTCGCGATCAATAAGATCGTGCGCTGCCAAAAGCTGTTGCAGTGCCAAAGGATGCAACTTGGCATCGCCGCGAACAAAGGTGATCGAAGCGATCTTATCTGAAGCTGGATCCGAAATGAGACCGAGATAACCAAACGGCCACGGGATGAGCGCTGTTTGCTCCTGTCGTAAGAAAGGAGCGTATAGAGTCATGACATGTATATTCTGCGTTACGTGAAAGAGGGCAGCAACGCGATGCGTTTCCTGATCGATGACGTCTTTCTTCCCCGCTTGCTCTTTTGGCAGAGATGATCTTTCCAAAAGAAAATCTAACCGAAAAAGCGTTTCTTCTTTCGAGAAAAGCGCACGACCTATGTCGTTTGCCATGGATTCGTCAAGAGGCATATCGCTCCACCACCGAAGCAGTCGCCATATGGGCGATCCGAAAGGGACGTCCAGAGCGATAATACCTAGAATTCGCGCAGCAAAAGGAGCATCATTTTCTAAAGACTCATCATGCTTTTCGACAAAATAGAGTTCAATCTTGCGTTGCGAAAACTGCGTCAAAATATCTCGCCAGCCTTTGATGGTAGAAGGCAACGATGACTTCCCGGAAGATAGCTCGGCCGATAGCTCGGCTGTTTGAAGAAACATTGTCCCCGGATCCTCGACAAGGAAGCGCGGCGCAAGCGCCTTGATGATGCGCGCATCTTTCAAGAGGCATGGCGTCAGGACGATGCCTGAATATGAGGTGGATTGCGTCATGAGACCACCTTCTTTCTATTAAGCGATACTTTGGCGTTGAAACGTCAAATACCGAAAAGACACACCGTCTTCTTCCAGCCATTCTCCACAAGACGTCATCGTCCAATCCGGCATCCGATCCAAGCGCGGAAAATAGACGTCCGCCGGATACGCTTCTTTGAATTGAGTTAAATGGACTTCATCAATCCAGGGAAACAGGAGCTCGTAGATACTCTCTCCTCCGATGACAATAAAGTCATCTTCTTGGTAACCTTTTTTGCGGAGCGCAGAAAGCGCCGACCACAAATCCTCTAAATTGCATAGAAAATGAGCACCTTCGATAGGCGGCTCGATCCGCCGGTGAAAAATCAAATTGACGCGCTGAGGCAAGGGTTTATTCTTGGGAAATGTGTCAAGCGTTTTGCGGCCGTAGATAACGACTTTACCTGTTGTCATCGCGCGAAATCGCCGAAGATCCGCACTCACGCGTTGCTGAAGCTGACCTTCGTAACCGATCCCCCACTTTGCGTCACAGGCTACGATAGCTTTCATGTAGATTATCCTTTTTTTATAACATCTTATAACACCATTTTTCCCATCAACAAGAACACCGGATGCCGTCAAATGGCGACCGGTATATTTTTGACAGGAGGACCGCACTTATAATCTTCAAACTCAAAACTGGCTACACGAAAATCGTAGAAATTCTTGATATCAGGATCGACGCGCAGTCGTGGCGCATCGAAGGCGGGACGAGATATCAGCTCTTCAACCATGGGAATGTGGCGGTCATAGATGTGCGCATCGGCAATGACATGCACTAACTCGCCCGGAACGAGACCGGACACTTGCGCGAACATCACCAGTAGAATGGCGTATTGTAAAACATTCCAGTTGTTCGCCACCAGCACATCGTTTGAGCGTTGATTCAAGATACCGTTTAAGCGACGGCCGGTCACATTGAATGTCATACTGTAAGCACAAGGATAAAGCGCCATTTCGTGAAGGTCGGAGAAGTTATACATACTCACAATAATGCGGCGCGAATTCGGATTGTTTTTTAGATCGTAAAGCACGCGATCAACCTGATCGAACATGCCTTCCTTATATTGATGCTTGAGTCCAAGTTGGTAGCCGTAGGCTTTGCCGATGGTGCCGTCAGACTGTGCCCATTGATCCCAGATGCGCGAATTCAGATCGGCAACACGGTTGGACTTTTTCTGCCAAATCCAAAGGAGCTCGTCAATGGCCGACTTATAGTACATCCGCCTTATCGTCAGGATCGGGAACTCTTCTTGCAGATCGTAACGATTGACGATGCAAAACTGTTTTATGGTGTGCGCCGGCGTACCGTCCTCCCAGCGAGGACGAACATCGAAGCCTTCATCACTTATGCCATGATCTAAAATCGAACGACAATTATCAATAAAAACGGCGTCACATCGGCTCATATTATTCTCCTTCTTTTGTGTATGATACACAGATTGTAACACATGAATATGCTTGCATTTCCCTCATGTTTCGATTATCATATACTCCGTTCCCGCGGAAATGGCGGAATTGGCAGACGCGCTAGTTTCAGGTACTAGTGATCAAGAGATCTTGCAGGTTCAAGTCCTGTTTTCCGCACCACAATAGATACGGTAATCGATGCTATTTATCAGTTACCGTATCTGTTTTTTATACTCTAAAAGTTTTCCTATTCAGGACACTAAGATTGATTTTTAAAATTCATGCAATACAATTATTATTGAAACAAATTACATTTTTATCTTGATAATATATAGATTTAGGATACGTATTTTGTTTTGTTTAATTACTTACAAAGAGGATAAGGAATTAGATTATGAAACGAGTGTTGAGCGTTCTTCTGGCATTTTTCTTTATGTTGGCCATATTTGCCGTACCGGTCACCGTACAGGCCATGGATTATTACACAGTCACCGTCACAGGTGGC
>JAAZKK010000107.1 GCA_012799825.1 Clostridiaceae bacterium
AAACTGCGCGCTGCGAATAAAACCGATAAAATTGCCGAATTGACACCAAGTTTTTTCAAAAATCTCAGCTAAAACTTACCGAAACGAGTACTTCAGCGGGAAAACCGCCGGCAGGTTTTACGCTTACGTTTCATTAGCTTTTTTGCCTGTTTTAATTAAAGTTCCTCTTACATATATTTTTGTCCCGTCGTCTTCTTCACCCCAGAGGTATTCTTCTCCTACAAACATCAGTTTAGAGTCAAGGTATTTGACCTTGGGGTCTTGAGTTGTTGTTGTAGTAGTCGTTGGAGGCTTTGTTGTCGTAGTAGTTGTCGTTTCCGCCGGTTTTGTTGTTTTTGTCGTTGTAGCTACAGGCTTAGTTGGAGCAGTCGTTGTTGCCGCCGGTTTAGTCGTGGTCGTTGTTGCTGTTGGCTTAGTGGCTGTAGGCTCGGCAGGTTTTGTTGCCTTGGTTGTTGCAACAGGTGGTTTTGTCGTCACAGCAGGCTTCGTCGTCGTAGTTACAACCGGTTTGGTCGCCGTATTGGGCTTTGTCGTTGTTGTTGGTTTTCTTATAGTTGTCGTTTCTGTTTGTTTTCTCGTTGTCGTCGTTGTAGGTTTAGTTGATTCTCTTGTAGACGACGGAGGCATTTGAACTTTTGCTGAACTTGTTGTCGTTTTACTGCTTTCAGAAGACTTATCGCTTTCTGTTGGTCTTGTCGTTTTATCGCTTTGCGTTGTCTTTGTTTCAGCATCTACAGGCCTTGTTTCAGACTTACTTCGGCTTCTCTCTGTTGGATAAGTGGAATCAGTTGCAATAATTGTTGAATCATTAGTTGAATCATTAAATGTAGATTCATCGATTCTCAATTCAGCTGCACTAGATGTAGTCGTTGAAAAACTGTTTTCTGTCGTCGTATCCTCTGCTTTCTTATTACAGCTAACAATGACTGCTGCCAAAATGCAGATGATAATCATGCCGATACTGATTAATAGTTTCTTTGTTTTCATTCTTTAATCCCTCCAATGTTTCCCAGCGTCTGCGCTGATTCCCTTGTCTTCACTATTTCAATCCCTGCTTAGAATTGACTTCTTATAGCGAGTCTCATTTTTTGTCTCTCTTCTTACATCGACGAGGAACGGCTCGGAGCGGTTCATCAATTTTCTCCAAAAAATTGTCCCTCTACTTACATAGACAAGGGACAATGAGAAAAGGTTCATTTTTTCGAAATGGATTTTTTGACGTTTTATGCTCGGTAAAAGAAATTGACAGTACCGAAGTCTTAGCGTAGCTTATGTTAAGAAAGACTTATACCAAAGCGGTTTGAGGTCGAAACAAAAACATTGTGGTTATTTTTGAGAAAAAGAGGTTTGGAATATATTCTCAGGAGAATATTTAACTAAGAGAATAACATTGGAAGAGTAGGTACATTTTTAAGTGTAATTTATTCACGACATTGACTGATTTTTAATGCGGTTCACCATGAGGCTTTGCAAAAAAGTCAGTGCTTACTCGGTCTTTTTGGAGGAGGTACAAAATGTATAGAGTGTTGGGTTGTTTAAAAGGTGCATCATCTGAAGTACAGGCGCTAGTTATTACAGTGATCATTTTAGCTGTGTTGTGGGTTGTCGATAAGGTAACCGGAGGGCTCTTTGATCTTATTGGAAAACTAATAATGGGAATTGTCGAAGAGATATTCAACGTTCGTCATGAAGGTGTAGCTCAGAAAAATTATAATGCAAGAGCAAAAATGGCTGAGACAGATGTGATTACGGGGATAACGAGGTTACCTCTTGAAGATGCTTATTCGGTAGCCCTTAATTATTTTGCTCATTGGTCCTCAGATAGAGAACCAGTTAAAGAATTCAAGACTTATGTCATGGGAAAAGATTATGATAGTAAATCCTTTGAGATTGCCGTAACCTACAATGGGAGATGGTATGCCTCTGGAAAAGTGAAGATGTCAGAACATTCTGCAGGGACAAAAGTAACAGCAACGATGACCAGAGGGGTGAAAAAGAACGAAAACGCCTACTATGCTAGTGGAAGTTTTCCTACGTGCTTTAGTGGAATTGCTAAAGCTTTGAGTGAGAAGGATCCAACTATCGTGTGGGAATCCAGCTTTGATGAGAGGCGGATGTATCATCGCGAGTTGCAAAAAGCAAAAAACATCAAGTACATCGGTAAAGGTCTCACCGTCTTAGGCATTATTCTCGTTATCGTACATTTGATTGTAATCGGAGGCGAGGGGCTTCTATATACGAGACATACTACAAATATAATCACGGGTACTGTTAAATCAACCCCTCTTGGCATGATTTTTTCAATATGGACTATCTCTGCATTAATCATGTTTTTTGCGGGTTGGATCGTTGCAAAGGTTTCAAAATTAATGGTTGGGCTCTACCGTACAAAAGGCTCACCAGAGATCTATCGATATCAAGAACATCAAAAAAACACAAATGAGGTAGAATGGCTAGACATTAACAGTCCTGAAACAAGTGCTGACTGGCTGTATAATCATCTTAGCGGAGGTACAGGAGAATAATGTCTCGACTTTTTTAGGACATACGTAGGAAAGAATGGAAATCGCGCTCGTAGAAGGCCAGTGTCGCGGCGTTGAAGTTCAGAAGGTGACCTTCTGTGGCCGAAACTTCCAAAGAAGGTGCAAAACCGCCTAAGTAAGTACAATTGGGTCTCCCTTGTATATTAATGTCCGCTAGGGTTGTGGTACCTTAGCGGCATTTTTCTGTTCATCCCATAAACCACGTGGGATAATGGGGCCGTGCAGTTGAGGGCGTCGCTTGTCCTCCTTGTTTAAAGTAACAACCATGACTCAAGTACAGAAGTCCAACTTTTTGTCCGCATACCCACATTGAAAATATGGACAGATCCTTTTTTTCTAAAAAGTTCAGATTCTTCTGCTTGAAAGACACTAAAAAAAGAGGTTCGTTTGTTTAGGTTCTGTGCGCTACATCCTGTGCGCTATTAAGGATTCTCGTTCTTACCGTAGTAGATCACGTCTCTTGCCCTCATAAAGCTCACCAAATCTTCACTCTCCTCCGGGCGAACCAGCATGCCCACTCCCTCCTCTTTTAGAACTTCTTCCACTTTTGTTCCGTAATCTTCAAAAGGAGCGAATTGGACGACAAGCAAAGAGGGATCATCGAGGAGCATTGGGCTTGTTCTTATTCTTGACAAACAGGAATCCTACGATGCCGATTCCCACAACCGCTGCACCTAGTCCAACGATTAAAGAGGTCTTAGCTGCCGCACTCATCCCTGCCTTGGCAACGGTAGCGGCCTGACCGGCTCGTCCGAGTCGCCCCGCTTGCTTAGCGATCTCCAAAGACAGAGGAAACTGAATTTCCCCGGCAATACCGAGCCAAATCTCCTCTTGCAGATCCTTGTCCAACACGCGGAACAAGTTCGCTAAATCCAAGTTTGTAAAGAGCAATGGCAACGCGGCAAAAGAGTAAAGTTTGCTGCCCGTTTTCTCTTCGTGAGCTACGGTGGCAACTTTTAAGTTGTTTCGGGCAGTATGCAAACGCGATTTGACCGTCCCTTCTTTAATGCCAAGCAGTGCGGCAATTTCCGGAATCGTTAAACCGTCGAAATAGAATAATTGCAAGATCGTCGCCTGTTTCTCCGACAATAGACTGATGAGGTGTTCGATGATCTGCCTGCTCTCATCTGTAATCATCGCGACCTCTGTACTCTCGGTCTTGGGAATGAAATCCGATTGGTAAAAATCTTCCTCTTTTTCCCAATGATCTAAAAACAAATCCGGTCTCCTTTCCTTGAGGAAATTAATCGACAGGTTGATCATGATTCGCTTCATCCAAGGAAGATACTTCTTCGCGTCCTTTAGCTTGTCCAGGTTATAAAAGACTTTAATGAACCCTTCCTGCACAATGTCTTTGCAATCTTCTTCGTTTTTGACATAGCGCTTTGCGGAATAATAGGCATACGACAAACTTTCTTCGTATAAATTGGCAAAGTATTCCTCTTCCCCCGCTTGAATCAGGCTGACATACTCACTCAGCTTTTCAGTTAATTCGCGATATCTCTCTTCATTGGTCAACATGCATTCCTCCAAATATTTGTTCCTCTACTTACATAGACAAGGAAGAATGAGAAAAGGTTCATTTTTTCGAAAAAATTATATAAACTTCTCCGGGCTCGGCAAAAGGCTTGGCCGATGGACACAGTAGATGGCTTGACCAACGGGCTCGGAAAAAGGTCTGATCGATGGACACGGTAGACGGTTTGGCCGATGGCCACAGTAAGGGGTTTGACTAATTTGACGGCCTTTATGCATAGGCAGACTCCGTCTTGAACTTATCAGGATAGAGCGCGATTGCGCTTTTTATTCTCGCGCATAGTATAGCGAAAAGTCGCTTGCCATGTTAAATATCCAATAATTTAGAAATTGTTGTGGCCGATTCTGCAGAAGACGGGAAGACAGGAGTATGGTCGGTTCAAAGTCTGACGGAACCGCCATACGAACAGGTGAAAAGATGTGCTTTCCGGCAACGATCCTAACGGCTGGATCGACATTACCTTTCGGACACATTCAAAGAACTGAATCGTCAAAGGCGACTCTAACACATTCTAGGAACTGCGTCGCCAAATACGGCTCTAATCAAGATATGATGAATGGAAGTTCCTGTTAGGAATCTCTATAATGATCTAGGATATTATGACATTTTGCTGGAATATTGTGAATGTAAAGAGGAGTTCCCTGAATGATTAACCGGAAAAGAAATAAGATCGCAAAAGACTGCGACCAACCTGTTGTTTTAAGTAAAAAGAGAGCTTTTCACGCAGCATTGCTGTTTATACTGCTGATGGCCATGCTTGTTAGCCTTGTCAGTGCTTGCGGGCAAACCAATCAGCCGCAGACCGCGGAATCTACGAGTACAGAGGCAAGCACTTCGGAGCCTTCGGAAATAAAAACTAGGCCTACGGAGCCTAACGAAGTAGAGACAACTCCTACTGAAACGAATCAAGGGGAGAAGAACCCGCTAGGCAACGATCCACTCCCTTGCCCGATCGCTGAAGATATATGGGGCTACATCGATGAAACCGGTGCTTTTGTGATCAAACCTCAGTTTGACGTGGCATGGAATTTTTCATCTAACGGGCTGGCACTCGTCAGAGTTGATGACAAATACGGTTATATCGACAAGGCCGGTGTTTTTGTGATCGAACCGCAGTTTGATTTTGCGTATGAGTTTTCAGCCAACGGCCTTGCACCCGTCGAGGTTGATGGGAAATGGGGTTACATCGATGAAACAGGCACATACATAATCGAGCGACAGTATGGGGATGCGTTCCCTTTTTCACCTAACGGACCCGCACCCGTCGAAGTTGGTGGTAAATGGGGATATATCGATGTGGCTGGTAATTTCGTAATCAAACCGCAGTTTGATTTTGCGCTTGCTTTTTCACCTAACGGTCTTGCTTCAGTTGCTCTTGGTGGCCAGTTGTGGGGTTATATCGATCATACCGGTGCTTTTGTGATCGAGCCGCAGTTTTTTGGGGCGGGCAGTTTTGCAGCGAACGGTCTGGCATCCGTTGCGGTTGATAACGGGATGTACTATACAAGCAGTTATATCGATAGAAACGGCACTTTTGTGATTGATCTGCCGCCACAGGTTGCTATGGCAAGTAGATTTTCAGAAAACGGACTCGCAGCTGTCAAAATTAGAGACTCAGGATCCGGCAAATGGGGCTACATCGATGAAACCGGTGCTTTTGTGATCGAACCGCAGTTTGATTTAGCACAGAGCTTTTTAGACAATGGTCTGGCTCTCGTCGAAGTTGATGGCAAATATGGATACATCGACGAAACCAGCGCTTTTGTGATTGAACCGTAATCGAACCGTATTAGAGATAAAGATAGTAGAGTTCTGGCAGTGATCAGCCTCTTATATGGTATATTCCAGCAAAACCCGGGATCGGCCATTGTAGAGTTTGACATCTTTCTTCAAGACTTTGAAACCGAATGATAAAAAACTCTGAAGAGAAGCCTCATTATTAGCGGAAGTTGCAGCTAAAATGGTCGTTGCGTTAACGCTCTTTGCGAAGCTTATCGCGTGGTGGATAAATGCTGTATGAAGACCTTGTCTTCGATACTCGGGATGTACGATTATAAAATCAAATGTCAACGTTTGACTGTGCTTTACCTTATTTTGCTTGGTGGCAATACTCAGATTTCTTTTTGTGCCATCATCCGGAATCAAAACACAAAATCCTACCAGTTTTTCTTGATCAAAAGCGCCAATGCAACAATCCTTATGCATTGATTCGATGGCTTCGCTCCGTTGCAGCGGAAAAAATTCGGCAGAACTTAATTCTTTGGGCATCGCCAAGTTTTGAAGGTTGAACATGGCTGTTATGTCGGGGAAAGCAAGTGTTCTGAACTGAATCGTTTTCCCTGCCATTTGTTGATTGCCAATGACCTGATAACGGTATCCTCTGTCATACATATACATTTTCTCTTTTAAATAGCGCCTGGTGTATCTGTTCTCATACCTGATCGTCTTCATACCATAATGTTTCCCGTCAGAATAGAGCTTTTCGCGGTAATTGATCCATTTCTCATACAATTCAAATAGTTTTTGCCAAGAGGACGACGTTGGAAGGATGAGTGTCTCCTGTATATAAGGACAATGCATCATGGAGAAAAACCGATACCCAAATAAACTGTCGATATCACCTATGGAAGTTGACCCGTTTTCTACCATAAAAGCAATATTTTCATAGAATGAACTGTAAGCTGCAAAATCACACACATCCAAATCCACAAAATTGCTTGCGCCCTCCTTATTGTAATTTTCAAGCTCCAACATTCTGTACACATTCATGAGTATCTCATTGCCATGAAAATAATTATTAAGCTCTACAAGATATTCAACTTTCTTCTCCTTCTTCGAATTTCTCAACTCGAAAACAATCAAGAGAGCACTGAAAGCCGTCGCGACATCTCCAATAATCTGAATGGCAACGTCGGTACTCCTCTGATGCAAATACGTATATAGAGCAAGAACAGTAGCTATTGGTATGATCACAAACAGCAAACGTCTGACAGTTAATCTGTCTAACAGCCTGGTTCTTAAGTTGATAAGTATTCGTCTCATTATTTTCCCTTGCTTATAAGTCAATCCATTTTTTCTTCAAAGAGCTCATCGTCATCTTCGACAAGCACCTAATATTTCTCCTCAAAACTGTCAGATATGTATTTAAGGAAGATGAGACCTAGAACAACATTTTTATATTCGGCAGCATCAATATTGCCCCTTAATTTGTCTGCGGGTACAAAAATCTCTTTTTCAAAACCTATGTTTGTGCTGTCGATTTGATTGCTCATGGTCTGCTCCGTATTATCTAATCTCCTAGTTCTGCTAACAATTCATTGGCCTCTTCAATTCTACCTAAAGTCGAGAGAGTGAGCACCAAATCTTGAAACACAGATAAGGTAAAGGGGTGATTTTTCCCAAATATTTCTTTACTCTTCGACCATACTTCTTCCTGTAGTATTACTGCATCTTCATCTCTTCCTAAAGCAGAGAGACTATAGGCTAAATTAAGCTGTACATTTATGGTGCTGGGATCATTTTCTCCCATGATTTCCATCATTCTAACTAAAACATCTTCCTGTATTATTAGCGCCTCCTCATAGTTGCCCATTTCAAAGTGAATTCCTGCCAAATTGTGCATCGCATTTAAAGTTTCAGGATGCTCATCACCTAACACCTCTTTACGCTTCGAAAGTACTTCTTCGAAATAATCTTTAGCCTCTTCAAGTTTACCCAGCGAAGCGAGTGCGATTGCCATATTCTGCATTGAACCAATGGTATCGGGGTGGTTTTCCCCCAATACCTCTTTTCTCTTCGACACAACTACTTTCTGCATTATTAGCGCCTTTTCGTATTCACCTAACGAGAGAAGAGTGTATGCCAAATTATGCAGCACGAATAATGTGTACGGGTGATTTTCCCCCAATATCTCTTTACTCTTTGCTAAAATATCTTCCTGTATTTGAAGCACTTCATCATCTTCACCCAAAGTAGCTAGACAGTTTGCCCAATCACGTATTGCAGATGTGGTTAGAGGGTGATTTTTTCCAAATATCTCTTTACACTTCGATAAAATTTCCTCCTTAATTTTTAATGCCTCTTCATTATTTTCTAAATCGGAGAGGATATTCGCCATATTGCGCATCGCGTTCAGTGTTTCCGGACGAACTTCCCACCCTATGTCTTGATACATCGAAATAACTTCAGCGAGAACATCTATTGCCTCATCAAGCTTACCCATCGAATTGAGCGTGATTGCCCAATCATGCAACGCGGAAATAGTATCGGGGTGATTTTCACCCAATATTTCTCTACTTTTAGATAAGGCTTCAGCAAAGATATCTTTTGCCTCTTCAAACTTACCCAATGAATAGAGACAGTTTGCCAATTCAAGTAATGCGGATATTGTGTCGGGATGATCTTCTCCCAATGTTTCTTTACGTTTCGAAAGTACTTCTCCCATCATTTCAAGCGCTTCTTCCTCTCTGTCAAGCGCAGAGAGACTGTATGCCAGATCACACAACGCGGAAATAGTATCGGGGTGATTTTCGCCTAATCTCTTTTTGCGCTTCAACCATACTTCTTCCCGTATTTTTAGTGCCTCTGTATCTCGGCCTGAATGGGAGTGAGTGAGCGCCAATATATTTAGCGCGGATATCGTGTCGGGGTGATCTTCGCCAAATATTTCTCTGCACTTTGATAATACCTCTTGGCACATTTCTTCAGACTCATCGTATTCTTCTAATGCGAAGTGACAGCTGGCGCAATCTTGCATTGCTTCTATAGTGTTAGGGTGATTTTCCCCCAATACCTCGCGACTCTTGCGCAATACTTCTGCGAAACTATCTTTTGCCTCGTTAAACCTACCTAATACATGAAGACTGTTTGCCCAATCACGCAATGCGGATATTGTCTCGGGGTGATCTTCTCCCAATGTTTCTTTACGTTTCGAAAGTACTTCTCCCCGCATTTCAAGCGCCTCTTCCTCTCTGTCAAGCGCAGAGAGACTGTATGCCATATTCTGCAACGCTGAAATGGTGTGTGCGTGATTTTCTCCAAAAATCTCTTTGCTCTTCGACAAGACTGCTTCTCGCATTAGAAACGCTTCTTCGTCTCTGTCTAGATCGGAGAGACTGCTAGCCAAATTTTGAAGTGCGAATATGGTGCGAGGATGATACTCCCCCAATATCTCTTTATGTTTCGAATAAACCTCTCTGTATATATCTAGAGCCTTTTCAGTTTTGCCTAATGAAGCGAAAATTGATGCAACATTCTGCATTGCGTCTACGGTATCAGGGTGATTTTCTCCCAATATCTCTGTGCGCTTGGATAATACTTCTTTACTAATTATGAGAGCCTCTTCATGGTCCCCTAAAGACGAGAGACAACCCGACAAATTTTGCATCACGATGAGGGTGTTAAGGTGATTCTCACCGAGTACCGCTCGACACTTAGATAATACTTCTTTCTGAATGTCTAGTGCCTCTTCAAATCTTCCTAATGAATAGAGGTTAATTGCAACAGTCCCCATGGCTCCTATGGTATTGGAGTGATTTTCTCCCAATATCTCTTTATTCATCGATAGGAGTTCTTCGCTAATTTTTAGAGCATCTGCATATTTCCCAGATGAATTTAAGCTGTTAGCCAAATGTTGCATGATACTTGAAAGATCGGGACGGTTCTCTTCCGGGAGTTCTATACTTTTCATCATTACATCCAAATAGATCTCAATTGAATGTTTGAACTTCCCTATGTCAGATAATGCAACGCCGTAGCGCTCTAGTGCATTTAGATACTCTAAACGATCCGTCCAGCCTAAATTTTCGTATATACTCTTCCCTTTCTCCGCATATCCTAATGCCTCATCATACTTCCCCGCCTTACTCTTCACATAGGACATTTTAAGAATCAAAAACGCATACGGCTCAGACTGTTCTTCCACTTTCGGGAATATGAGATCTAGTAGTGTTTCCGCCGTTTCAAACTTTCCTGAATCGAGCAAATGATCGAAGTGCACCCATACCTCATCCTCAAAAAAGGTGATGACCTCGCTTTGTTCAATGACTTTCATCTTGAACCTAACAAACCTAAGCAGACTCTGCTCTCGTATATCTTCCTGCAAATTGTTATCAGCTAACTTGTTTTTGCTGAATTGTATGGCTTCTTCAATTGTTTTATCAACAATAATCTTTGGACAGTTATCCGCTAGGACTTCTCGTACTGTCTGATGCATGATGTAGAGTCCTTCATGCTCAGCGATAAATGAAAAGTCTTTAACTATCTCGTAGGTCGTCCATGAAAAATTAGGTATAACGTTTGACCCGATTTCGTACATCATGTCATCATTCCATATCTCGAGTAAGGATAAGACGTACACGATGTCTTTTCTCGAATCATCCATATAGCGGGCAAAACGCTCAATTAAAGCATATTCATTTTGACCGAACATCTTCAACTCAGGGTTTATCCCTTTTTGCATCAAATGATCATAACGGTCCACGCATAGATCCAAATATACTGGCGTTCCCTTGGTTAACTGATATAGACCTTCAAGTAAAGTTGGATCGGATATGCCGGCAGACCGCAAAAACTGTATGCTGTCGATTTGTGTAAGCGAACCCAAAAGATGCTGTTCAAGTGCCTCGCTCCATCCTGAATCAAAAACTTCCCACTTCAGTTTTTCTCTTCCTGCTATGACCCATAGCACATTGGGAACACATTGTATCAGCCCGTTATCTCCTCTAATCCATACATCGTTGTTTAAAGGTTCTCCGACGGACAACATTTCATTTACAAGTTTTTCATACGTATCGAGAAAAATGACCACGGGTTGCTCGCTATTCTCCAAGTTGTCTGCCAAATCCTGTGCAAATAAATAAGGTAGGTAGACATACAATTCGGCGGGGCTCTTTTGCTCAATTTCAATCAATTCACGCGTATGCTTGTTCAGCAAATTCTTAATTATGGAAATACCGGAATCAGCACATTTCATCAGTGTGGCTACAACTGCCACGGCAGGAATCATTTCTACAAGTCCCAGCACAATCGATAAAACCTTACTTCTACTCAAAAACGACTGCTTTTCTGAAGACTTAACATCTTCGCCAATTTTCTGCGCATAATTGTATAAAGCTAAATCAAATAGGGGAAAAGAAAACTTATAATCACTAACGAGAATATTGCGGATACTCTCCAAAACACTTCTGCTATCCTGCTTGATGTTAAAATCATAATATACAAATTGGGGGCTAGACAATTTCTCTTCCATCTCTGACATGATTTTTTCGATTAAAGCGCTCTTGCCAATACCGCCAATTCCGTAATACATCAGCACGCTGATATCAGGGTCGCCTGTCTTCATGCTATCCCGATACTGATTATATTTATTCCAAAAAACCTCCAAGGGTTTCTCTCTATTTGTAAAAATACGGCTTGCTTTAGGAGTCGCTGATCTTTTTTTTACTTTCAAGGGAACACCTCCTCAAAAAGGTTCATGGGTACAAAGATGAAGTGTTTTAGTTCAATACAAGTTGTTTGCTAGCCTATCTGCAGCAAGGTTCGTGCATATCATTATAACGTGATAAGAAAATCTGTCATGTCAAACAGATCTGAATTGGCTCTGAACCTTATAAAACCCAGAGATTGCTCATTTAACTTGACATTTTGACCGACGGTACTGTCAAGGATCTTTCGCGCTTTAGTATTGTCGGCAATCTGCGAAAGATCTTAACAGCGTCCCCTCCTACTTCACATGGAATCTCCGCTTTAATTCGCGCAGGAATTCGCCTCGGAGAGTGATGATACAGGCGAGGAGCAGGAGGCCGGCAGTGACGCCCATGATGATAAGCGGCCATCCACTACTTTCGCGCCATATGCTTACGCCTACGATCGAGCCTAAGATCGCGATAACAATTAAAAACAGCATCGGCAGCATGTTCTGCTTTTGCCTGTCGATATCAGTGAAGAACAGCACTCCTGTGATGACAAGTCCGCCGAAGCAAACGATGGGCACGACATCGATGGCCCACCCGGGAGCAAGGAAAAAGTCGATCATGCCCAACAATGAACATGAGAATGAAATCAGTTTGATCCACTGACTAATGCGGTTATATTCGACCAAATCTGGGGACAAAACGAGCGACCACGTCATATAGATGGACATTAAAACGACCAAGCTCCACGCTTTGCCGCCGATGATGTAGTTGACGACGGGCGACATCACTACGATAAAAAGTACAGGCCACCGAATTATGCGAAGAAGATGCCTTCGTTGCAACTTGTGTTTTTCTACGGGAGGATAAGTGATCTTAAGCTTCATAAAAATCACTTCCTTCCACTGTCATACTTATATTGTCCGCTAAAAGCAAGTCATGCATCGCTTCTTCAAACGTGGGATCAAGGGTTGTTTTCGTAATGGTAAAGGTCGCGATGTCGTTCATCGTCACAATGGAACAGGCGGCACGATTGGTAATCGGCGGACCAAGAACTGCATCGACACTTTCAATATGCTCGGCCATCGCCTGTGGCATTTCGATCACACCAAGATTGGATAGCGTGTTTGAAAAGATCTTATCGCCCAAAAAACCGTAAACGACTTTGGCCACACGTTGCTTAAGGATGAGCGGGATATACTTCAAGATCTTCACGAGTCTTACTGTCGCCATAACCATCGCGTCCATGGATTCTTTGGAGGCTTTCTTTTGCAGTTGCTCGTGAATTTTGACAATAATCGACTGTAAATCGGTCGTTTCTTCAATGGGCAATCGTATGCCGCAATACATAGAGAAATTGCGAAGCGTTTTCGACGGGTAGAGTTTTCTCATATTTACGGGCACTTGAATACTTGCCTCGCCATGCAATTCATCGGTCGCTGCTCGCCCTGCCAAGAACATCAAGGTTAAAAGGTAGACGGTAATGGTCGTGTTATGCTTTTCCGCGACGGCTTTAAGCTCCGAAGCATTCATTTTAAAATGAATGACACGACTTGGCTTGTTTTCAGAAAGCTTTCCATTCATTTGAACAGCCAGCTTGTCCATGAATCCTGACGCACTCCCACTCCGAGGCACTTTGGCAAAAGCGTTTTCGACTTCTTCTGCGATCGGAATGGCGTTGACATCCCAAGGCATTCCGTCGGATTCCGTCTTAACACCCGTCAGTCGAAGATATTCTGACACAAGCGCCATGAGAAAAGTCATACCGCCGACGCCATCGGTCAGGACGTGAAATAACTCCACACTGATACGATTGTCGTAATAAATCACACGGAAGGACTGTGAGCCGCTGAGAGCAACTTTTAAAGATTCGCAAGGAACACCTTTCTCTTTTTCCACAGTAAAACGGCGCTTCGTCGTGTCAAGATAGTGCCAGAAAAAACCTTTTTTCAGCGTTGTCGCAAAACTCGGGAAACGCCTGATCGTGAAGTTCAACGCCATTTGCAGAAGTTCCGGAACGACCTGCTGTTTGAGATAGACCGACAAGCGGAAAATGGACATGATGCCGTGCTCCATCGACAGCGGATAGATCTTCGCCGCGTCGTCAAGTGGAAACCACAGGACGGGCGGCCGCGCGTAAAAGCTACCAAGATTTTTGACAGCCAACAAGTCCAAGGCCTCGTCCAAAGAAACACCGACATTTATGTAGTGCAAGATCGCCCGCTCAAAATCTGCTCGGAGTTTCTTCGTTTCCTTTTTCGCAATCAAGCAATGCGCGCCAAAATCCGCGAAAAACTCTCTCAACTGCTCCGCTTTTTCGTCGGACAAGCTTTCAACGTATTGCTTAAACGGGCTCGGCGGAGCGAGCTTCTTCTTTTTCTTTGCCGGCTTGATACGACGGACGAATCTAGCCAGTTTGGAATCAAGTGCGTAATCCATTTATTTATCTATTTTTACTCCTGCTCAGTTTTATCCGGTAGATAACGTGGTAGATAATCGATTTAGCGGTAGATATTGCGGCAGATAATCGACCGTGCGGCAGATAGAGCGGTAGATAACGGCTCCTTGCCAACACTACTTCCGGAGATGGAATCATAGCGTATAAGGCTGAGTTTGTAAAAAGTTGCACCATTGAAAAGAATGTTCTTTGCACCTTCTTAAACAACTGCCCGCTTTTGCGCTTCCGCTGATACAGATAACGGTATCATGCTTTCGCTAATTTTTCATCTTCCCCTATGATTCTTTTAGGGAAAGCCCGTTGCTTCACACAGAAGCGACTCCCGCATGATACATCTCGGCGTAGTATCCGTTTTTCTCGAGCAGTTCCTGGTGTGTTCCGATTTCCACAATTGTTCCGCTGTCCATGACAATGATTCTGTCGGCGTCCTGGATCGTGGAAAGCCTGTGGGCAATGATGAATCCGGTGGAGTGGGATGCCAGCTCCTTCATCCCGTACTGAATCAAAAGCTCTGTACGAGTATCGACCGAGGAGGTAGCCTCGTCAAGAATAATGATTGGCGCTTTCTTGATCATGGCTCTTGCGATCGTCAACAACTGGATTTCTCCTTGGCTAATATTGGAAGCGCCTTCCGTCAACATCGTGTCGTAGCCTTGAGGCAGACGCTCAATGATAGAATCTGCACGCGCCAGCTCGGCCGCCTCTTTAATCCTTTCAAAATCGATATCGGACAAATCATCTTCGCCTGAAAGATCTGCCCCATAGGCGATATTATCCCTGATGCTGCCCGAAAAGAGCCATGTGTCCTGCAAAACCATCGAGAAGGCTTTCCTTAGCTCGTCGGTTCGGTAGTCTTTTGTGTCTTTTCCGTCGACACGGATCGTTCCGCCATCTATCTCGTAAAAGCGCATCAGCAGATTGACCAAGGTCGTCTTGCCGGCTCCAGTTCTTCCAACGATGGCAACCTGTTCTCCGGGCGTCACTTTTAGATCCACTCTTTCAAAGAGCAGGTCTCTTGTATATCCGAAATCGACTTTATCGAATGTAATCTCACCTTTGACCGCGTCCGCATCCATGCTTTCGCCTCCAAGCTCCTCGATCTCCTCCGAATCAAGAAACTCAAAGACGCGCTCTGCCGAAGCCAAGGCGGACATGATGGTGTTAAAGATTCCCAGGACCTGATTGAACGGGCCTCTTAGCATTTGAGTGTATTGTAAAAATGCCTGAAAACCGCCCAAAGACAGGACTCCGGTGATAACGTATCTGCCGCCCCATATGGCCAACAAAACATAATTCGCGTTCAGGATTAAGTCGCCGGCAGGTCTCGTTACAAAAGAGACAAGGGAAGATTTCCATTCGCTGTCATACAATTCCTCGTTTAAGGAAGAAAGTTCGCTCTTTAACTCATCCCCGATATTGTAGTGCTTGACAATATCTTCGCCTCTATACGCTTCTTCGATCTTTCCGTTAAAGACTCCTGTCAATTTCGCGTTCTTCTGGAAAATCGGTTTTGCTTTTTTTACCAAGAATTTAACCATGAAGTAAGAGACTGGGACGACGACCATCGACAACAGGGCCAGCACGAGATTGATGTTGATCATCATGATGATGACGCCCACAAGCAACACCATGGCCGAAAGTGAACTCGTCAAGCCGCTTTGCAAGGTGTTTGCGACATTATCCAAGTCGTTACTCAGGAGTGATACCATGTCTCCTGCCGAAGAGCGATCAAAATAACTCAAGGTGAGGCGATTCAGCTTGGCTTGCATTTGATTTCTCA
Organism: Clostridiaceae bacterium; assembly: GCA_012799825.1. Taxonomy (GTDB): domain Bacteria; phylum Bacillota; class Clostridia; order Saccharofermentanales; family DTU023; genus UBA4923. The sequence continues at coordinate 15,731 of JAAZKK010000107.1, forward strand.
ACGATCTTACGACCTTCTGAGTCACTCTCACCATTAATATGCTTGAAAAATAGTTGGCTAGAAAGTTCAAAACGAATAATACAAGAAGAACGAGGCCAATTTTACCCAAAGCCGTCCAATCGAGCGCAACCTTATCTGTTAATAGCTCAGTAAAGATATTGATGACTTGGCCAATCTGTCTCGGAATCAGTATTTGAGCAAGGGAAGCGGCTAAAGTTAATACGACCGCCGCCAGGAAAACCCACTTAAAAGAAGCCAAGTTTTTGAACAGCCTAAACAAGGTGCCTTTGGCGTCTTTCGCGTTGCCCGATGTCAAAAGGCCCGAGACACGCGCTGCGCCTCCGACTCCTTTGGAAACGCCGGGAAGTCCCTCATCTTTTTTATCTTCGCTTTGCGCAGGTTCCGTGTTCATCTAATTTCGCCTTCTTGGGATTTTAGCTGTGAAGCGACAATCTCCCTATAAATCTCCGAGCTTTCTACCAAATCTTCGTGGCTGCCTCTGTCTACAATTTTTCCTTTATCTAGGACCAGTATTTCGTCCGCATCTCGGACTGTCGCCACACGTTGTGCGACGACCAGAACGCCTCGATCCGCTAATTTTTCTTGAATGGCTTCGCGGACTTTCTTTTCCGTTGAATAATCTAAAGCGGAGAAACAGTCATCGAAAACATAGAAATCCGAGTCTCTGATGAGTCCGCGGGCGATCGAAATCCTTTGCTTTTGTCCGCCCGAGAGGTTTACGGCGTTTTGAGCGATATAAGTGTCGAGTCCATCGTTAGATTTTCTAAAGAAATCTCCCATCTGAACCATATCCAACACGTCCCAAATCTCATCGTCGGAAGCATCTTTTTTCCCGGTTTGAATGTTCTCCCGGATGCTTCCTGAAAACAAAAAGCTCGATTGAGGGACAAACGTCACGATCCTGCTGATTTCTTCACTCGAAAGGCTTTGGATTTCATTCCCGTTGAGACGGATTTCTCCCCGATAGCCGTCATAATCGCGCAATAGCAACTTCAGGATGGTCGACTTTCCGCTTCCTGTTGAACCGATGATCGCCTTCGTCTCTCCTTTTTCTAAATGAAAATAGATGTCATCCAGGATCGCCCTGCGAGATTCCGGATAGTAAAAATCTACATTCCTAAAACAAATGCCGCCTTCCTCACATCCAATCGTGTCTTCTTTAATCGTCAGAAGCTCTTCTCGAGATAGAACTTCTGAGATTCGATCGATAGACACTTTCGATCTGGGGATAATGGTGATAATGGACGCGAATTGCTGAATATTGTTTAGACTCATCGTCGCGTATTCAATGAGGCCGATGAGGACTCCGAGTTTGATCGTGCCGATCTCGGCTCGCCCGCCGCCGAGATACAAAATAACCAGAATGAGAAAATTGGTGAGCAATAAAATGAGCGGGCTTAAGAGCATCATGGTCGATTCCGACTTGACACTTGCCTCGCAAGCGTCTTTCGTCGCTTTTCCAAACTCCTTTTCCTCATAATCGGACTTGTTAAAAGCTCGTATAACGCGAATTCCTCTTATGTTTTCTCGGAAAAGTAGGTTGATCCTGTCGATCGCGACACGTATACGAGCGTATTGCGGCAAGGCTCTTGTCGTCAAGAACAGACCTAAAATCAATATGGCCGGTATGATAATCAATATGATAGAGGCCAATTTGGCATCCAGTGAAAAAGACACAATGAGCGCCCCGATGATCGTAATGGTGAGGGTGTATATTTTCCTCAATGACAGGTCGATGAGATTTGAGACCTGTTTGACGTCGTTGACCGTTCGCGTAATTAAAGTAGAATTGGAGAATCCGGTTCTTGTTTCCTTAGACCAGTCGATCACTTTTTCGAACAAATCCGCTCTTAAATCTCTTGATATGCCCGCGGTCACTCTCGTAAGAAAAGAAATGGAGATCAACAAAGACGCGATGTTTACGACGGTTGCCAGCAGCATGAGCAGACCGCGATGAATAATGGCGTTCATGTCCTTCATCATGATTCCGGAATCTACAATGTCGACCATTAAACGCGGTATAAAAAGCTGCGCAACGACCCAGACGGTTGCGAAGAAAAGCTGACCGATAATAAGTTTTGTGTATTTTTTCGCGTAGCCTATCAGCATGTCATTTTTTCGCCATTACAATTCCAAGATATTCGACGGATGCATGTTTTCTAAACCAAGGCTGGCTTTCATTACAAATTATCGTTACATATTCAAGCTATTAGCTCAGAGCAAAAAGTCAAATGGGATCCTCACTTCCTTACCTCGGCAATTTCCGCATTAATTTCATCTAGTGTCATTTCTGAAATCCCCTTCTCCTTTGCGATTTCACTCGCTCGTTTCATGGCGGAAACACCCTTGTTCATGTTGATATCTTCAAGTTTCATGCTGAAGGGTATCCCTTTTACTTTTACGAGTCTGGTCATACACATTCGAAGGTACGTGGGAAGATCAATGCCTAGATGACTGCATATTTGAGCTGCCTCAGCTCTTTCTGATTCATCTACCCTAAATTGCACTAATGTATTTGCCATAATGAGCACCCCCTTTGTGTTAATCATAACATCAGATGCCATCACATGCAAACAGATGATTGCACTTGTAAATCGCTTACATCAAAGTACTTTCAGGTTATTAAAAGTATTTTACTCCATCTCTCTTCAATCTAGTGACACGCTCGTCGTAGCTAATAAAAGATTTCTAAATTGCCTTTCTGCATGTCGATGACGGCAAGCTGGCAGGGTGCCATCATTAGAATTTCTCCGGTCAGGTCGCCTGCTAGGGTTTCTATGGCGGGGTTGTGGCCGATGAGGAGGAGGGAGTCGACGTCTTCTTGCCGGATGAGCATCTTGAGGGTAAGAACGGATGAAGCGTAGATTTCGTCTTTATATTCTATTTCCCCCCGGTAGTCATAAGACTCCAGAAGGAGATTCAAGGTCTGTCTGGTTCTTAACGCGCCGGAGCATAGTATTTTGTCTATTCGAAAGGCATTTTCTTGGAAATACCTGCCCATGGCTTCGGCTTGGCTCCTGCCGCGAGCATTGAGGGGCCTGTCATAGTCGTTGAGAAAACGAATGCTCCTTCTGCTCATGGCGTGCCTTAGCAAGTATAGTTTTTTCATCGCATTACCACTCTAATGGACTTTCTTATCTCATACCCTCAACAATTTCTATATTGCTCTCAGTTGCGGTCGTCTTTAATTGTCCAATCATCGCACTGTCATTCACTCTTCCTGCATTGGAAAAGAAAATGGTTTGTAGCTTTCAGCTTGTGAATATCCTCACAAGTAGCCATATGATACGCGAGATATTGACCATAGGCCGTATCACTCATTAAATTTATCTTTTCTGCCAAAAGCTCACTTAAACCATCCGTCGCTATTTCTTTTTCAATAATTAGATCTTTGGAAAGAATCATTTCCCTAGCCTCTTCTAAGGTAAAAAATACGAATGGAAAATTATCAATACGGAATGTAACGTGATCGTAGGTATTTCCGTCAAACCAATTCGGGTTATAGTCACTCTCGGTTAAATGAATGATGTCATGATTTATATAAGAAATAAAAAGAGCGCCTTCATCTTTCAGCAACCTTTTCGCTTCATTAATCGCCTGATCCCGATCTGCGCTTTTTTCTAAGTGATAAAGGGGACCGAATAACAAAACTACATCAAAAAACTTATCTTGCAAACATGAAAGATCGAGAGCGTTAGCCTGAATCAATTCAATTTTGTTTGTTTCATTCATTTTAGATTTGAATACTTCGATATTTTTATCGGCTAACTCAACAGCGGTGACCTTGTATCCCAATTCATCAAAATAGAAACTATATGCTCCTGTACCGGCTCCGATGTCTAGTATCCGATCGCCTTTTTTTAGGACAGAATTTATATATTGAATGGTCGTTAAAAATTCAACCTTTCCGGCTTTAGAACCTAAGAGTCTTTTCTCCTCATTAAAAATTTCATAGAGCTTTGATACTCTTTCGCTTTCACTCTTTATTCTTTTTAAGTCTTCAAAAGTCATATTGTATTTTCCTCGCAGAACAATTGATTCTGCTCACCTTTTCGTTCAAATTTTTTCTTTACTTTCATTAATGCTTTTGAAAGTTGTACTTCCTCAAAAGACCTCTTTTTATTTCGGTTCATTCTTTGCATGGATTGCTTGTTATAGATCCATGCTATTGTGTTTAAACAAAAAGTCAAGTTGGCCTTGTTATTTCCGTCACGATCCAGTCTTCTTCCGGAAGATACGCGGAATCACAGTAGGGGCAACGTTTTTCTTTTAAAGCGTTGAAGGAGGCGCCGCAAGACTTGCAGTTGACGCGCTGTATCGAAAAACTAGGATCAATCTTGAAGGAAGCAACGTGCTCCATCCTTACCAAGAACTTTTCGAGTCGTTCTTCTACCCCTTGGTCTGTGTCAACGGTGCTTTGCAAGAATATACTCAAACCTACTACAATGCGTCCGCAACTTACCTCTGCGTATTCAAGGCCCATGCCCCCACCGTAATCGATATTCAAGTAACGCTCAAACTCAGGATCAAGCGTCCTGCCCGCATACTGACGAATATTCGTCGGATCGTCTGCAAATATGATGGTTCGCACTAAGGATAGAACTTTCCCTTGGAAATACTCATATGTAAAGGCGGGATCAAATCGCGATAGAAGCCTGTCTATCTTCTCGCGACCCTTTTTTGTCTCTCTGGTGATCTTGATATCTTGAGACGCGATCGAGCTCAGCCGTGCTATTTTATGCCCGAAATAAAGAAGATACCCAAAAATTGGGCCACCAAACAAGCCGCCTGCCACCCCCCGAAGAATTAGATACGGCAACGCGATACCCTTTTGCGTAATCAAAGCGTAAATGAATACAGCGGCTGCTATAACAAGAGACGTCCATGCAATCCACTTTTTCAATCCGGGATACATCTTCTCGGGAACAACCACGCTTTTATGAAACCAGAAGTTACTCACTTTAGGAAAAAGATCGCTCATGATGAAATGCCCGCCACAATAGGGACATCCTTTTTCTTCCAAAACATGAACCTTTGATATGGCGCCGCATGTGGGACAAACGTAATCCATATCGGCGATAGAAGCGTGCTCATGCAGCGACGGCTCGATAATCGTCAGATGGACAACGTAATCATCTTTTTTTCTAAATATTTCATGATCGTTGCGCTCATAAATGACAGTTTTTTCAACCGACTGGTAGTGCAGCGATTGAGAATACCGCGCATTGTTGAAAAGGTCTATTCCAAGAGCTTCTGTATATTTTGAGACCTGAATAATGTCGCCAAAGGGTTTTATGTTTAATTTCACGGATATCCCACGCTTCTCCAAGCGTTTTTCTTCCTGATCCAAGTAATACCTGAGGTCTTGTTCGCCTGTTTTCGGCTCCGCTCCTGTTTCACTCCAATGCTGCAACTCCGAGAGAAACTCGGCAAACATATGGCTGTAATCTGAAATATATGAGCTCATCATATGAATAAACTGATCCTATTCTTTCTTTTGTGTCCCTTTTTGGTATTCGCAAGTCGTTGAAAAGTACGGGCTTAGAACATTCTCCTCACGATGGTTTTTTCAACTTTTAAACAGCGCTTGGCTCAACGCTGCTCCTTTATTAATTGTATCGTTCAATCGCTTTGCTTTTGTTCCGTTCAACTCGCTCAAAAAAGAACGGCTATGGATGAAATCACCGAAGCCGTCCTTTTTCTACCGTTTTACTTCCTCGAATTATTTGTCTTGGTCTATCCTCTTTCTCATGATGATGAGCATTACAATAGCTGCTATGAGGAGTATTGCACCCAATACGACATATACAATTGCAGTCACGTTGGATCGAGGCGCTTCGCCTGTTATCACGATGATTTGCGCAGCTTTTTTGTAGGACGCTACAAAGTAATAGATTTGATCTGTTGTATCGCTCAACACGGTATCCGCTGGCAACAAGGCGGGCGTCCATTTGTCAAATTCATAACCTGCATCATCAGGAGTAGCTGTCGGAACGGCCAAGCCGTTTGCGACAGCTTCCGCCCACGTTGTGCCTATACGAACGTCGAACGCGATAACGTCTCCCGTGTTGAATGTCGGATTGTACTTCAACCAGCCGGCATTTGTCGGGGCGAAGTATATTCTGACATAATTTTCAGGAATCGGACTGTTAATATCCGTACCGACCGGGATTACGATCGGATATGCGTTAGGATCCGTTTGAACCGTTGTTGTTCCGTCGGCTGTATAATTGTTTAGTTTAGAAGTAACGGTAAGAACCTTATCGTTATCCTGCTTCGGAATGATTAGAGTGAACTCGCCTAATTCATTTACATTCGCAGTATAAGTCTGACCGTCTATCTTTACTGAAACAACCGCACCGGGATCAGCCTTGCCTTCTATGACTGTATTGTCCGGATAGGCTTGGCTGCCGTTGATAGCCGTCACATCGTAAGGAGCTACAGGTTCGGGCAGCTTAGGAACACTCGTCGTTACCATTGGCGAACCATTTCCCAAATAATCGTAATACGTCGCTGTTATGACTTGGAACTCAGTAAACTTCGTATCGCCGGCAAGAACAAAGTTCAAGACGCCGATCGTTCTTGTCGCCGTCTCTCCGGTATTCGGATTCACGACGACGGTAACTTCTTCTTCTGTTTCCGTGAATTCCCTGTCATTGTTGCATTTCCAAACGCCGGTTGTTTGGCCTGCCCCATCATACAAGCGCACCAAGTTGCGCTCAATACCGTCTCCGAGATCTAGGACAATTCTGTCAATGTCCTTTACATCAGGAAGGCTGTGATTAGCCGTAGCATTGGCAATCTTTAAGACGTTGGTTCCCGCTTTTGGCACAACCATTTGAATGGGCACCGGCGGAACATTGTCGATGACGATGGCACCGCCATTCCAGACGACCTTACTTCCTGCCCGGTCTTCAATGGGATCACCGACAACATCCGTAATATCGGACTCAAATTTGTCTGCTTCCTGTTGCGTTACATAAACTTTCCCGCCATTAAAGCGTTTTACATCCGCTTGTGACATGGCGACCTGTTTCGTGCCGTCTGCTTTAATCCAACTTCCGCTAAGTCCCGGAATGAAAATTTCTGTGTAATCACCTTCTTCCTCGCTGTAGAATTTTAGACGCGCACCAGCTTTACCTTCAATGACAAGTTGTGCTTTGCCTTGAGCATCATTGGCGATTTGAGTGATCTTTGTTATGGGAGCTGTGGTCGGCTTTTGACTGATCGTAAAAGTGATATTTTTCGTCGACACATTTCCGAAGACATCTTCTGCTCTTATTGTGATCGTGTAATCCCCTAATTGAGCATCCGGAATAACATCTGCCGTCTTGCCGGTAAATTTATTAGCTGCCGGATCGTAGGTGATGCCTTCAGGCAAGGCAGCTGCCTCCCCGCCCTTTGTGATGCTGTAGCTTAATGTTGTTGCATTGTAATCTGAAGCCGTTAACTTAAGAAATACCGCATCACCGGTTTTGACCTCATAGTCTTGTGTCGTGATATCCGGCGAAGTCAAGTCCAAGGATACAACCTGATTAACAAAATTCGTCAGCGCAAAAGTATCAGCAGGATCTTTACCTTGAAAGATGTAATCTTGTCCCTGACCCAAGATGCCGGCAGGCACCTTAAAGGTCAGCTTTCCGGTGTCGTCGGGTATTGCCACGAACAAATTGCCATTATGCTGGACCGGTACGAAAGTATCTCCTTGCATCAGGCCCAAGGTATATTTTGCGCCGGCATAAGAACCGGCGGGGATCTTGGCAGAAATCACATTGTGGGTGATGTCGCCGTTTTCGTCCTTGATATGAGGTTCCTGCTTCGCCTCTTCGAGGTCTTCAAGCTTGTCGTAATCCTGTATGATCCTCCATGCATATTCTGAAATAGCAGGCAGTTGTGTTGGAACGTTAATCGTGAATAGCGCATAGACTTTTTGGCCTTTTCTATCTGCAAAAGTTAAGGGATCTCCTTCCGGATCAGAAGAAGTCAAGACCAGCTTGTTTTCAGTAGCATCAACAACTAATTGATAATTTTGATCGTCTGAATTCCATACGTTACCATTTTTGCTAAATCGCAAAGGCGCATCCGCCTCACTGAGTTTCACATAAAGATAACCGGGATTGTCCATCGGAATATCGATTAGAATTTGATTATGGTTTGTTTGGATTCTGTTAATGATCGGCGGCAGGATATTGACCTCGAAGTTTTTCAACTCGAAATGATAATGTACCGTACTATTTACATATTGCTTTGTTTCCGGATGGGGTTGATTGCTGGTAGCAACAGCCAGATAGGATCTTGTATCGTTGCTCTCATTTCTAAGCGTCATGGCTGTCCATTTGGACAAATTGTCGTTATTGCCAAGCATCGTGATATAAAGGGATGCCCACGTCCTCTTGTTGTTAAAGTGATCGATAATATTTTCTTCTGTATATGTATTGTCCTGCGCTTGGAACTCCGTCATCAGGTAGGAATATTTACGCCCGTTGGCGTCGTGACCTTCTTGG
>JAAZKK010000046.1 GCA_012799825.1 Clostridiaceae bacterium
AACTGCGCGCTGCGAATAAAACCGATAAAATTGCCGAATTGACACCAAGTTTTTTCAAAAATCTCAGCTAAAACTTACCGAAACGAGTACTTCAGCGGGAAAACCGCCGGCAGGTTTTACGCTTACTTACAGCGGTCATTTTCCCCAGCTAAAACCAATTTTTTACATGCAATCCAGCTTTCGACTTAGCTTCCGACTTGACTTTTTACTTTGCAAGATTTTAAGGATTTATAAGCCATCACAGAATACAACATTATCTCCGATTATTTTTACACGGAAAAGGCTTGCTTAGACTTGCCTCTTACCTCCTTTCCGAGCAGAATATCGACGGAATAAACATCTTTTGAAATCCATGACAATAAGAGTGATTTTGACATCAGAGGGGATTGTGATCCGAAAGTTAAATATCCCGTTGTTACTGAGGCATTTGTCATGATTTTGCTATGAATCTGGGTACAACTACTTTAATAACTTCGACCGATGAAGCCATCCTGCTATCAATCTCATAATCACGACCAGTCTGATTCTTCATTATCAGTAAAAACAAAACACGTGCCATTATTTCAGTTCAAATTTAAATCCTCTATTAGCTTTTTTGTAAATTTATCAGAACCTGTACCGCTCAGATGTCCATGATCATAGAAATCATTGTAGTAGTCCAAGTTCAATTTCTCCATATTATTTACATAATCCAACAGAATAATATTCTTGTTTTTTGCGATTCTCTTAATTGTATTTAACCTTGCTAAAGACTGTTCATCATATAGAGCGGGAGTTTTAATGAGAATTAATTTCATATTGTTTTCTTCAGCCAACTCGAAAATTCTACTTAAATACTTCAAACTTTTATTGTGTATCTCTGCTTCTTCTTCACTTCTTAGTTTTTGTGCCGGAAAGGCATACTCTGTTTTAGGCAGTGCTATGTATCCTTTGTTATCGAGCGTTTCTCCTAAAAAAGCTGTCTTAAAATCAGTCGCATTCAATTCTTTATACCGTGTATGATATTTCATAATATTAAAGTAATACGGAGTCCTGTCTTCTTTTTTATCCACACTTGCCATTATGGTCTCTATTTTGTTCAAGGACATTTTCATCTTATCTATTGCGTCTCTGTTAACCGATTCTTCGGCATAGTCATCTTCTTCATCGATTACCATGAATAATTCTAATAGTACATATTGGGGGTTTTGAGTCTTCAGTGCTTCTATAAAGTAATGGTACGTTATCCATATGGGTTGTTGTTGTGTGCAGAAGTTATACGTTTTAAGTCCCGTCAATTCTTCAATCAAATACGGGTTTATTGCTGAATATGCATGAGATGAGCCCAAGACCAGAATATCAATTGAATTTCTCTCTTGCTTATAAAAATTCAATACGTCAGTTCCGTATCCATTACCTTTTCTGACAAATAAAAGCGTGGTTTTTTGAAACAGGAATATAAGTGTCAGAATAAACAGTAGATAAACCACGATTTTTTCGAATTTTTTCTTCATATACCTTCACCTAATATCCCAAATAAATAAAATCCGCCTTGTCAAACCCTGGCCCATAATGTCCGAATATCAGAGTCGTAAAAATTAGAATCAGGTATATAAGCAGTTTAAACTTGTAATTCAAATTAGTTATTTTAGAGGACATTTCTTTTTTATAATTGAGGAAATCGAGTGTAAATACGATAAAAATAGATAGAGCTAATATTATTAAATCAAATCGGTCCCAGCCTATGCTTTTTAATTGAGATAGTATTCCGTTAAAATTGAACTTGAACATATTTGCTATGACATACCGCGCATCATCGAGCGTCCGCGCTCTAAAAAATATCCATGCGAAAGTGACAAGCAAATAGGTTTTTATCACATTCAAAAAATTATTCTTAAAACTTAATTTGAATTGCCTTTCTAGTATTTGATAAAGAGCATGAATTCCTCCCCACATCAAATATGTCCATGCTCCGCCGTGCCATAAAGCACTTACTAGAAATACTATGATTAAATTTAAATAGCTTCTCGCTTTTCCTTTTCTATTACCGCCTAACGGGAAGTACAAGTAATCTCTAAACCATGTTGAAAGAGAGATGTGCCATCTTGACCAGAAACTCTTAAGCGAATCCGCAAAATAGGGCGTATCGAAGTTTTTGTTCAGTTCAAATCCCAACATCTTTCCGCAACCGTAAGCAATGTTTGAATAAGATGAAAAATCAAAATATATTTGCAGTGAATACAGAAAGACGGCCGCGATTAAGGGGATGCCGACAAAGTCATGCAAATTATTAAAAACGTTATCAACGCCTACCGCTAGCAAATCAGCAATGACTACTTTCTTAAAAAGTCCATATAAAACAATTAATAATCCGTCCAATATATTCTTGCTCTCATATCTATGATTTTCGTTAATCTGAGGGAGCATTTCTTTAGATTTAGATATTGGCCCGGACAGAATTTGCGGGAAAAATGAGACGAATAGCGCAAATCTTAAAAAATTGTTTTCTTCTTTGACATCTCCCCTGTAGAGATCAATAGGGTAACTTATAGCCTGTAAAATAAAGAAAGATATTCCTAGCGGGATAATAATGGCATCGATTGAAATGTTTGTTTTAAAAACAAGATTAATGTTGCCAAATATGAAAGACTGATATTTAAAGCTTAGTAATAGAAAAATCAACAGACTTGCAGAAAGAATCACTATGTTCTTTTGTTTTTTCTTTGATTTACTTGAAGAGATTGCTTTACCTGAAACAAATGATATTAATGTAACCAAGAACAAAAGTGGGACATGGCTGAGATTGCTATATCCGTAGAAATAATAACTTGCCAACAATAACACAAAATATCGATATTTTATGGGGATTACATAGTAGAGAAATAAAACAATGGTGAAGAAAATTAAAAACGGAAAAGAATTGAAGACCATATATTTCTCCTTGTATATCCCCCCTCTCCCCGGACTAACAACAGTAAAGAGAACAAAGTTAACTAGGCCCAGCAGGATCGAATAATCTCTACTGAATAGCATTATACCCACTTACGGGCTATATGGTCACTGCACCTGAAAAATGGCAAAAAAGCGAAGTAAAAACGGGGCAGGACTCCAAAGACCTTTTAAGTGAATTCGGATTCTGATGATGGTTGCTCAGGCACCGCAATGGTGAGCGCAAGCGGCTCCATTTCCACGACAAAACGGGGTGACCGAATGATTTCACCATCAAGTGTATATGTAAAACCGGGTTCGCCGATCACCTCTACGCTTTTCGCCTGCCGATATTCTATGATTTCTTGCATGGAGGGCTCGTCAAGATGCTCGCCTCGGGCGTATTTGCCGATAAGAAAGGGAACTCGCACGCGCGATACCGGTTTGACAAGACAGACATCCATGATGCCGTCATCTGTCTTGGCGCGCGGAGCGCAGCGGAAAGATCCGCCCACATATTGGCCATTTGCAATGGTACAAAGAAGTAATTCGCCATCGGGATTCAGCACTTCTCCGTCAGCGATCACCGTACACACAGTGCTCATACTTGAAACGAATGCTTTGAGAATACCTTTCGTGTAGGAACGTTTGCTTCCATAGCCTCTCTTTTCGCGATCTGTGTTAACCGTTACAGCAACTGTCGTATCAAACCCAAAATTGGCCACGTTGCCGCAGTATCGATCTCCGATGCGAAACAAATCCATTTTTCTCGTAGGAGCCGTAAGAAGCGCATCAATGTTCAGGAAAGCGCTTGCCCCGCCGAAAGTCTTGACGAGGTCATTCCCGCTTCCGCAAGGATAAATGGAAAGAACCGCATTCTTCGCGCCGACCATTCCGTTGATGACTTCATTGACCGTGCCGTCACCGCCGCAAGCGATAAATTGAACAGGCTCAGTAGGATGTGTCGCGCACCAATTGCGGACATGAGCTGTCGCGTCGCCGCGATTGCGCGTAACATAAAATTCACAGTTATCTTTTTCAGAGGAAGATTCTATGGCTTGCCGAAGGATCTCATCGTGACCCCCTCTTCCGGCAACCGGATTAAATATGAAAACAAACTTCATCAAGATAAGCCTCTCGCTTGTACCGTATTTCGTCCTATCTTAACATGACATCGCAAGACTCCCTTGTCTGACCATGCAGGAGTAAACGAACGTGCAACCCTAGGATCGTAAATAAAACCAAACAAAAAAGAAGCGATTCGAGCACTGAAGAGAACCGCTCCGGCACATCATACCAGTATTGGGCATGTAATGCATCTGTTGCCCTCAGACCTTCCGGCACGGGTATCACCCAACGGCTAAAAACTCTGACAGGCAGACAAGGCACGAAGAGCTAACAGCAAGGCCAACTCACAGCGGGCAAAGGTGAGTATTGTCGGTTAATGATGGTGTAGATACTCTGGTGCCTTCTGCCTTCTCAGCATCCTGTTTAACGGAGCCGAGAAGGCAGTGTTTCTCTTAGAACTTAAATGGCTAAATTAGACGTTGCGTCTTTACTGTAACGCTTACTCCTCTGAGTTGACGATTTCGCTGTAGTACATCGGCAAGGCACTATAAACCGCCGCGCAGAGCACTAAATCGTCTTTCCATGTGATCTCGTTAGGGGAGTGGGCTTGCTCTTCCGCGCCGGGACCGAGGCCGATGCACGGGATATTGTGGCGCCCCATAATCGCGACACCGTTTGTGGAGAACGTCCATTTGTCAACGACCGGCTCTTCGTAAAGATCGGTGTAAGCGGCGACGAGCGCGCGCGTCTGAGGCGCGTCTTCGGGAATGACCCACGTCGGGAAATAGGAATCTTGCACATAGACTTCGCCTGTCCATGACGGGCGGTCATATTTGTACATGCTGACTTTCGCGCCATATTTCTTGACGGACGGCAAATTTTCGATCTCCTCGAGCGCAGACTGATATGTCTCGCCCCACGTCAGGCGACGGTCGAGCGAAATAGCGCAGCTGTCCGCTACGGCACAGCGGGAAGGCGACGTATAGAAGATCTGCGATGTAGTCACCGTGCCCTTGCCGAGGAACGGGTCATCTTTCAGATGGTTATTCAGTTCACGAACTTCGTGAAGGATGTCAGCCATCTTATAAATGGCGTTGTCTCCGCGTTCAGGTGCGGAGCCGTGAGACGCACGTCCTAAAACGTCAACACGGATTTCCATACGCCCGCGATGTCCACGGTAAACACGACAACTCGTCGGCTCCGTCGAAACAACAAATTCGGGACGAATGTTTTCTTTCTCAATGATGTAAAGCCAGCACATGCCGTCGCAGTCCTCTTCCTGCACGGTGCCGGTCACGAGAATTTTGAATCCTTCCGGAATCATATCGAGTTCTTTCATAATGAGAGCGCCGTACACAGAAGATACCATGCCGCCCAACTGATCGGATGCGCCGCGGCCGCCTATTTCAGTCTCGTTCTCGTAGCCGTCATATGGATCGAAATCCCACGTTGCGATTTCACCGATACCGACGGTGTCAATATGAGCATCGAGGGCAATGATGCGATCGCCGTCACCCATCCAGCCGTACACGTTGCCGAGGCCGTCAATCTCAGCCTTATCAAAGCCGAGTTTTTCCATTTCCTCTTTAATGCGTAGAGCTTTCTCTTTTTCTTCAGTGCTTTCGCCGCCGATTTTAATCAAATCGCGTAGAAAACGCGTCATATCCTCGCGATAATATTCGGCACGTTCTTTTACGCGGGCATGATCCACTAGTTTTTTCATCGATAAATCCTCCATTTATTTTTTCTGTTGGCTCGGCGACTGTTAATTGTCTGCCCAGCGCGGCTTATTGCTGTTCCAGAGTTCTTCCAGTTTTTCGACGGGATGCTTGACCTTCATGAGGAACATCATCGCGGCGATAATATAAGGTTTGTAGCTTGCTTCTTTGTAAAGCTGGACGCGATAGCGGTCAAAGACGGACTCGTCCACTTCGCCCATTTCACAGGAAAGACCTGTAATGTCCGCGGGCAGGCAGTGCATGTAGAGGGCTTTACCGTCGCGCGTTAGTTTCATCCGCTCCTCCGTACAAGCCCAATCCGTGTGCTCGGCGTTCTGCTTCAGCAACTTCTGCTCGAGCGCGTCAATACCTGCCCGGTCGCCTTTGGCGTACAGATCGGTGCGCACTTCCATCGCTTTGAACGGAGCCCAGCTTTTTGGATAGACAATATCGGCATCTCTAAACGCATCGTCCATGGAGTTCGAGATGGTGAATTTGCCGCCATATTGGTCGGCGTTGTTCTTCGCCACATCGATGACATCGTCCATGATTTCGTAGCCTTCAGGATGCGCGAGTACGACATCCATGCCAAACCGAGTCAAAAGTCCGACTATGCCCTGAGGCACAGAAAGCGGTTTACCATAAGTCGGCGAATACGCCCACGTCATCGCGATTTTCTTGCCCTTCAGGTTCTCAACGCCGCCAAATTCGTGAATGATATGCAACGCGTCGGACATGCTCTGCGTCGGATGGTCAATATCGCATTGCAGGTTTACGATTGTCGGGCGCTGTTCGAGCACGCCGTCGTCATAGCCTTCCTGAAGATAAGACGCCATGTCCGCCATGTACGTATGGCCCTTGCCGATGTACATGTCATCGCGAATGCCGAGCACATCCGCCATAAACGAGATCATGTTGGCCGTTTCTTTCACCGTCTCGCCGTGCGCGATCTGCGATTTTCCCTCATCGAGATCCTGAACTGCCAGACCGAGCATGTTGCACGCCGATACGAAGGAAAAACGTGTCCTCGTCGAATTGTCGCGGAATATTGAAATGCCGAGTCCGGAGTCGAAGATCCGACAGCTCCGGTTATTTTCGCGCAGATAGCGCAGCACATCGGCAACTTCAAACACCGCCTTTATTTCGTCTTGCGTCTTGTCCCATGTCAGAAAGAAATCTTTCTGATAAAGGCCCTGATACTTAAGCGATTCCAGCTTCTTCAACAATCCTTTCACTTCCATACCTTTACTCCTTTTTATTTTTATTCAGACATTTCGTATGCTTAAGGTTCGCTCACACATTAAAGAGAGGCCAATACACCGCTCTTCTCATTGAAATCGTTGATGAGAGCGTCAATGTCATCGACCTGGTTATGGATGTCATCCCAGTAATGTTCGTCGTACCATTGCGCGTTGAGCTCTTCTAATGTGCGTCCCTGCTGCTCGACCCAAGTGTAGTACTTGAGGTTGTGCACGCGTTTGCGCGATACGTATGTGAACTCTTCCATGTAGTCCGTGGTCGTTGACGCGAGACGATGCCAGTAATCGCGCGCGGCCAGTTCCTTGGTGTAAGGACCTTCAGCCTCGGCAAGCTCATCGATGCGCGAATGATACATCTCGGCCGAGTCGGTAGCGACGGTGGCGAGTACGTCATTTTCAGTAAGCTCGTAGTATTTTGCCATTTTGATACATCCGAGCACGTTGGCGATGCCGCTGATACCTAGAAACGGAAGATGAGCCAAACATTCGGCGTCGACACCGGTTTCTTTTTGAAGGAAAGCATGTCCTTCCTCTGTATTGAACAAACGGAGCAAGTTCAATGAGTCGTTGTCGTCGATAGCGGCCACCATGTCGGTGTTTTTGACGTTATGCACAAACGGCACATGTTTGTCGCCGATGCCTTCGATGCGGTGACCCCCGAAGCCGTTATTGAGAATCGTCGGGCACTGCAACGCTTCGCCCACCGCTACTTTGGCGTGCGGATACTGCTCTTTAATGTAATCGCCCGCACTCATCGTTCCGGCACTGCCGCTCGTGAAGAAAACGCCGTAAAGACGTGTACTGTCGGTCTTGGCAACTTCGTACGCTTCCTTGATGGCCGGCCCGGTGACGTGAAAGTGCCAGAGCACATTGCCCATCTCTTCGAACTGATTAAAAATGATGCAATCGGGGCGAGTACGGCGGATTTCCCAGACTTTGTCAAAGATTTCCTTGACGTCGCTTTCGCATCCAGGCGTCGCAATCGTCTCGTCGGCAATCTTTTGAAGCCATTCGAAACGCTCGCGACTCATGTCCTCCGGCAGAATCGCAACCGATTTGCACCCGAGAAGTTTTGAGTTAAAGGCGCCTCCGCGACAATAGTTACCCGTTGAGGGCCATACGGCTCGATGCTCATAGGGGTTAAATTGCCCCGTCACAAGACGCGGCA
>JAAZKK010000108.1 GCA_012799825.1 Clostridiaceae bacterium
CAAAAGATCCTGAGAGATCTTTTTATCTTCATTTTTTCCATGCGATTTTTCGCAAAAAGACGGCATAAATTGACTGCGATGGCATGACAAAATACTAATAGCTGATTTGTTCAGCGAGCCCTAGCTATACAGATTACCTACACAAAATGAAAAACGATTTGAAGATTTCCGCCGTATACGTCACTTTTCTTCAATGAGTTTATAGATCAATACTCTTACGATTAAGCAAACAGTCAAATATACCAAGCACTAAGATACCGCTCTCTGTATATCAATGTCTGGGGGCATCTCTTACAATGATAATTTTCTTAAAATTATCATTGACGTGATTTAAAGGCCGGCTTTCTTGTATCATCTTTTCTCTTGTGTCAAGGTATAGCGCTGATTGGATATAGTAACGTTTATTTCCCTGATTGCATACAAAATCAATTTCCGTCTGTTTTCGCTTGTTACCCTCACGGATTTCTACCAAACCAACATCGACGTTGTAACCACGAATAACAAGATTGTTATAAATCACGTTTTCCATGAGATGTGATAGTTCTTGCTGACGAAAATTCAGGCAGGCGTTGCGCAAACCGATATCCGTGAAATAGTATTTATAAGGTGTCTGAACATATTTCCGGCCTTTACATCATAGCGACTTGCTTTTTTAACAATAAATGCTTCTTCTAGATACGACAGATAAGAGTGAATGGTATTAATCGACAACTCCCTTTCTCCATGACTTCGATAAGTATTAAAAACTTTCTGTGGATTTGTAAGAGAACCGATAGAGGAAGCCAAAATGTTCACTAGAGAGTTTAAAACATCGACGCGTTTTATTCTGTATCTGTCTACGATATCTTCAAAATAGGTGTGGTTATACAAGTTTCTTAAGTAATCTGCCTTTTCCTGATCTGTCTTCATAGATAAAACTAAAGGCATACCTCCATAGGTAATATATTCGTTCCAACATTCTAATTTATCACCTGAAAAAGCAGACAAAAATTCAGAAAAAGATAAAGGATAAAGCCTGATTTGGTCATCACGACCACGAAACTCGGTAATAATATCGGATGAAAGAAATTTGGAATTGCTACCCGTGACATAAATGTCCAAATTTTTTTCATACAAAAGCCCGGTCAACAAAAATGCGAATTGTTCAACTAATTGAATTTCGTCTGATGATCGATATTTACGCTTTTTTAGTTACACAAGGACTTGCTTTATTATCGTTATTATTACTAACGCACGTGCTAGAATTACCTAAAGAAAAAGAATAAGGAAAAAATTATCTATGCCTGCACAAAACAACGATCACATTTTTCCTCTACAAGGTTCTCGACTTACCCTTGTGCCCGTTGAGGCGCGCGACATTGACTGTGTTGCCGCGTTCTTCGGTGATGTCACGGAGCTTTATTATTATCTACCGGATGTCTTGTTGCCGCGCAATCGCCATCAACTCGACGCGATGATGAAGGATTGGAATGACGGCGTCAACAACTTCGCGTTCGCGTGCAGACTTGATGATCAGACAATCGGACTGGTGACTCTTGCTGATCTTGATCCGTTCTCCGGCAATGCAGAGCTGGGTATCATGCTCGCTTCGGCCTCGTTTCGAAAGAAAGGATATGCGCGCGAAGCCATTGGCCTAATCTTAGACTACGCTTTTGGCGAACTGCGCCTTCACCGGCTCTTTGTTCGAGTTGCGCCTGAGAATCACGCGTCGACTAGGCTTTTTGAGTCATTTGGCTTTCAGAAAGAAGGACGAATCCGAGACGCCATGCGACGCGGCGACGGATACGTCGACCTTCTGCTCTATGGCCTTTTGGAGGATGAATACCGGCAAGCAAAACAAAATGACGCTGTTTTTTGCTCGAATGGCAATCAATCCTGTATGGATAAAGATTGACTAGATCATCGTGTGGCAATCTATTTCTATTGGCAGAGATCTGTTTTCGCTTCTTGTTGCCTGAAATCTATGTTCGCTGCTAAAGATCTTTACCTCCGGCAGAGATCTGCCATCATCGGCAGATGTCTATCCTCGCTTCTCGTTGCCTGAGAGTTATATTCACTGCTAGGGATCTTCACCGGCATAGATCTGCCATCATCGGCAGCGGTCTATTCTTGCTTCTTGTTGTCTGAGAGCTATATTCGCTGCTAAGGATCTTTACCGGCAGAGATCTGCCATCACCGCAACCAATTAGATGCGAAAACCGCTGACGCGAAAACCGTTGTCGTGTTACTATAACGAATCTGCTTTTGTCGCGTGCACTCATGGTAGAATAACAAGAAGTTCACTTGAGGGGTCACATCCGTCTTCCGTGAACTTCATCATGCGGAAAGGAATTACTCGATCGGATGATTCGTTCGACGATGACAGCGCATCTTGCAGAAATAGACAAACAGGAGCTTACGCTACAGCTTAATGACCGAGAAATCGGTCTTTTGGCTTCGCAGCGCCAAAAACATTACGTCATGTCCGGCAACCGACGCGTTCAATTGATCGCCGGATTGGAAACGGATCGCGATAACTACGACTCCGTGATGGCAACGCGCGCTCTTTTACGGCTTTGGCTCATGACATTCCGCGAGCTTCAAGTCAGCGGTCTGGCACGTTTTCCTCAATGCGTCGATCGCAATCGCCTGTCGTCCGATTTCTGTTTCCTTATGGATTCCGAGGCCGTGTTTGTCTGGTGCGATGAATCATTTGGCGTTTACCTTCACCGTGGTGACCGTCTTTATCGCCAACAACCGACGTATCCACCTTCACATCCCGATCTCTCTTCCTTCTGCCGTTCACTTGATTTCTATACGTTCCGTCCCGCGGAAAACGACAATATCCTTATCATTGACCCGACGTTTATCGACCTCTTTGTCCCTGAAGAACTCGAAGAGATGTTCTCAGATACACGACAGCTCAACATCTCAATGTCCGAGTTGACGCGCCTCGCAGCACTCTCTGGCTATCCATCAGATACAACATGGTTTTCCTGTCAAGTCCAAAAATTGGAGCATGAACCGGAAGCCTTGAGCGTCGACGCGCGTGAACGCGCAGCCGGCAAATCAAGGACGAGAAGAAGAGGACGAGAAGACTGGCCTTACCGAATGACACGATCGAAGGTCGTGCCGTTACAGGACGGAAATATGCGCGTTCTTCCATCGCATCTTACGGCACAGGACTACATGCCTGATGATTCGCCTCCTGCGCAAGCCCCTCTCAAACCTCCGTCTTTCAAACCATTGGAAAGTGACGTGCTACAAAAAGAGGAGCCCGCGCTGCGCATCCGTACCGAAGACGATGAATATTCGGATCAAAAACAGCAATATAAAGATTTAGATATCGACTCACTTGCCCAACCGTCGCGTTTGGAGCGAATAAAATTATGGAATACAGACGGCATCAGGCGTATCCTCGACCGATGGCATCATCGTCTCACGCACCTGTTTCCTGAATCACGCAGTCTTTCAATCCTCGCTTATGTCGCAATGTGGCTTGTCGTGCTCGTGATTGTGATCGCGATCATCACGTCCGCCGGACGCAGGCAAAATGCTGATATTATGGAGTCGCGCCCACTCATTACGGCACCTGAACATTCGCAAGCTCAATCATATGAATTTGAGGTGGAAGTCGTCGTCGAAGCATCCAGTCTTCGTGTCTTATCTGAACCTGACGGAACGATCCTTGTGGCAACAGTCAAGCGCGGTGACAAAGTGACTCAGCTCAAAAAGCCTGAAAAAGATTGGGTTCTGATTCGTCTTGAGGACGGCCGCACAGGATATGTCTTGATGGAACTTCTTTATCCGAACACTAAACCATCGAAATAAACAATTGCAGAAAAACTTTTTAGACGTGACACAATGCTGACTACTGGCGATTTTGCGATATCGCGATCTCCAACTTACCACTCAGGCGTATTTTACAAAAGTCTTCCGTTGCGGTATGATGCCCTAGCATAGACAATGTGATAAAATACCTCAGTCAACACGAAGTGAATTTTACAAAACTCTTTTGCTGCGGTATGATAACCATGCTTCTTTTTGAAGATATGCGGGTGTAGTTTAGTGGTAGAACATCAGCCTTCCAAGCTGATCGTGAGAGTTCGATTCTCTTCACCCGCTCCATTTTAAACGAATGTTGGGCATATAGCTCAGCTGGATAGAGCAACAGCCTTCTAAGCTGTGGGTCGCAGGTTCGAATCCTGCTATGCTCGCCATGACAAAAGAACGTCAGGTCGGTTATAAGCCGAGACGTTCTTTTTTTTGCGCTCTGAAGTAATCACAAAGCTCCAGTTTTTCGATTAATATTGAGAGCCGGTCATTATTGACAGTAATCACGGACAGTTTTTTAATTATTTTAGAAAACTAGAAGGATTTCATCTGATGGCTGTCCAATTTATCAGATAATTGAGGGAAACTGGCCACAAAACACAACTTGGACACTTTTTAAGATTATTCAGAGAAACTGTCGTCTTAAAGGATTGCCTGACGGCGTGTGGCCAATTTTTTAAATATTTTAGAAAAGCTGTCATCACCGATTTCGTGAGGTGGTCAATTATTTCAATTAATATAGGAAAATGAGTCTTTTTGCCGCAAATCGCAGTCACTTTTTTAATTATTGTAGAAAAAGCGGCCTTCTTTCCTAGAAACGAATTAATTATTTTAAATAAAATCGAAAAATTGGCCACAGTAAGTAAATTTGAGTTGATCATGTTATTTAGGGGGGTAATTGAGGTAACGATGTTTTACAGGATGTTCCTGTAATGTTGAGGGATTATAAATTCCCGGTTTGAGAGTGATTGGCCATAGTCATTTGCAAAAAGGGGCGAGATGTCTTTAGAACGCACAAGAGGCAGGACTTTTGCCGGGGATAGATCTGTATTGACTGTGGTATTGGCAGTTAAATCATCGTAGTTGACAAGCGTTTCACTTATCTGTTAGACTTGCAAAGCCGTCTCAATTGCGGTGTGGCGCAGTAGTTCAGTTGGTTAGAATGCCAGCCTGTCACGCTGGAGGTCGTGGGTTCGAGCCCCATCTGCGTCGCCATAGGGAGTTGTCCCGAAAGGGCAACTCCTTTTGATAGAGAGAGCTGTTTTGTTTTCGTGACATACAGCGTCTTTCTGCCCAGATAGCTCAGTTGGTAGAGCAGCGGACTGAAAATCCGCGTGTCGTTGGTTCGATTCCGATTCTGGGCACCAAAAAGCCCTGCAACATGCTTGTTGCGGGGCTTATGCTTTTTTGTGATGCTTTTCTGACACTATTATTTTTGGACTCGTAAAAAAGAGCTACAAATTACAGAAGTAAAACTCAAATATTTCTGTACTGTTATAAATGACGTTTCAGAATATAATTAACTATCTGAGCTTAAGCTAATGATCAGCGCATATCTTAAATAGGTGTCAGCAGATGTCTGAGCGGTGTCTGCTTTTTTGCTGTCTACTTTTTTGTTGCCTTCTTCGATAAAATGGTGTTGAAGTGTGTCTGATAGATGTAAAAAAGGTAAAATGATGTTTGAATATTGTGTTTTGATCGATAAAGAAAATTATGGCACCGTGGTTAAAGCAGATGGCCCTAAGCAATATCGGTATGAAAAGGATAGAGGATGGGTGCGAAGCGGAATTCTCCTTGATTATCAAATGCCTTCAGGTCCTAAGTTAGGAATGTACAAGGATATAACGGAACAAGAAGCACTAGAGATGATTGAGCATCTTTAGCTGCTTTTTTCGTCTCGCGTGAATTTCACGGAAAACTACATGCTTCAGCCCCTTTTTAAGGTATGAAATAACTGACGAAAAATTCTACGTGAATCTTCTAGCAAGTGAACACATGTGATTTTATCAATAAAACACTTCCCCGCTAAGATCCCAATTGTAAATCTCCGGCAGAAGATCCTCCCCTGCAAGCTCACAAGCTTTTATATTATTTTTTAGTTCATCATAAGGACATGGATAAGGAATCATTGCCATTGGCAAGTTTTCCCCCGAAATCGCTTTATATCGACTATTAAGATCCTTAAACCTTTTGTCTCCCACGTTTACCAATATATCTGAGGTCATAATCCACCTCCCCGATACTATTGCAACAAAAAACCGACGGATAATAGTGAGGAATTTCAAAGCACAATGACAGCCTTACGAGTTTTTTGTGCGGGCAGCCATACCTAATACATCATTTCGAGGCAATAAGCAACGGATGCAATACTTCCAGTGCCATGTAGAATATGATCCGGCTGTAGGTAAAAGCGATATCTTTCGGCTAAGATTCCCTTGACCTCTTCAGTCTCAAAATACGCATCTACCTCTTCCGGCGAGAGGACCTGCCATCTATCCGAAAATCTCGCCTTAACTTTTTCAACATATGCCTCAAAATTCATTTTATCTCTAAGCCTTTAAGCCTCTTATTGTATGGGCAGCCATACCTAATACATCATTTCGAGGCAATGAGCGACGGATGCGACTCCGCCAATCATAAAGGTTTCTCGATCTATCAATCCATCGTCAAACTCTTTTGATATCTCCGCGTACCTCATTGTAATAAAATCGATTTCGCTCGCGATATAGCGTTCCGCTTCTTCGACTTCAAGGACTAGCCATCGTTTTTTGAAACCTTGCTCCACAGCTTCATAAAATTCTTCAAATGTTGGTTTCATCACTCTTGCTCTCAATCAGTGTCTAAATTATTGAAGCTCACTCATCCGTACATCTAGCCTGTTATAGTCTCATTTATGATTATATCAGCCTCTCTGTTTTATTAAAAAAGTCCGGGGTATTGATTTCCCCCGGACTGCGATGAATAGTAGCATCTTATGTTCTTTTTGCTCTTAATCGATGGCTCTAAAAACCGTGTCATTTGTCTCAATATCGTCTGACTTCAGCGATTCTCAAGTCTTCAAGTTAGCATCAAGACGGATCGATTGATCGGGTTATGCATAATTAGCAAACGTCCTGTCAAAGACCTCCAGTGCGTCATCCAGCACGGGAATCGTTGCAAGGCTGATGAATGCCTTGTTCCCGCCTGCGACAATCAAGCCTTCCGCGGCAAGCGCCATGGCAAATTCTTTCATCCGCCTGTTAGCTTCAGGCAATATTTCAAAAATGTTTCCGAGGATCTCGAGATCGTCTGAATGACTTGTTATGTGCTGTATACCGCAAAGATCAATATGCAAAATCGAATGCTGATTGAAAATGGCGGCAGGAATTTTATGTTGGTCTGCGAGGTCGGCAACTTGACGGGTAAAACGATCTGCAGCCGTCTTTAATTTTTCGTGTGCATTGGTGCGTTCCATTTCACAAATGGCCGTGTATCCGGCGACACAGCTTATTGGGTTAGCGGAAAGCGTGCCGCCGACCATAACTTTCCCGCCGGTGCTGGCGATACCTGATGAAAGCGCGCTCATGACGTCCTTCCGTC
This sequence comes from Clostridiaceae bacterium, assembly GCA_012799825.1. GTDB lineage: Bacteria > Bacillota > Clostridia > Saccharofermentanales > DTU023 > UBA4923. The sequence goes on from JAAZKK010000108.1 coordinate 7,393, forward strand.
CTCCGAGACCTCCTGCACCGGGATATCCGCCCGTAATGGCCTTCCCGAACATGGTGAGATCGGGTTTTATGCCGTAATAGGCTTCTGCGCCGCCGATCCCTACGCGGAATGCGGTCACTACCTCGTCATAGATGAGCAAGGCGCCATACTGATCACAGAGCTCCCTTGCCCTTACATGAAATTCCTTCGTAATCGGCAAAGCGCCGCTGTCCTGCCCGATCGGCTCCATAATAAACGCCGCCGTTCCGCCCTTGGCTTCATTCTCAATAAAGCGCTGCTCCAACTCCTCCAGATCGTTGGGATATACAGAGCACATATGGTTGAGGCAGTCGTCCGGAACGCCTACGGCAAACATGTTTCCTGTGTTTACGGCGCGCATATCATACAGGAGTTGATCACTCCATCCGTGATAACAGCCGTTTATCTTGATAATTTCACTTTTCCCTGTGAAAGCACGCGCTACGCGAATGGCGACCATACCGGCTTCCGTTCCGCTGGCCAACATTCTGAACAACTCAACGGAAGGATAATGCTGTTTGATTTTTTTAGCTAGATCGACTTCGAATTCTCCGAATAGGCCGGTTACGTTCCCCGTTGTGTTCAGCATTTCGATCACAGCATCCGTAACAGGGCGATAGGCATTTCCTAAAATCGTAGGCCCTCCCGCCTGCAGGAAGTCAATATAGCGATTGCCGTCTACATCGTATAAATAAGGGCCTTCCGCTTTCACACAGTTCAATCCGAACGGATAACTGTTGGCCAAATTGTGCTGGATGCCGCCAGGAATATGTTCTTTTGCAGCTTCAACTGATGCCTTAGAGGCAGAACACTTTTTCTCAAAATAGTCCATGTAACGTGCACGTGCTTCATCGGTCAGTGTTTTCGGATGAAGTAAAAGCTCCTTTGATTTCGCATGAATCCCCTTGAAGTCAAAACCGTCAAAATATGATCCCATAAATTAATACTCCTTATTGTGTTGAACTTTAGATCATTATTCCTATGTTCTTATGTTGCACCGCATGACAATCCGAGCGATTATGCATCACTTGAATCATCACACGTTCATCTTTTCCTCTATATCGGTATTTCTTAAACGGTATATACCGTTCTTATGAACTATATGCTTATTATTAACCTTATTAACCGTTCGTGTTAACCGTTCATGTCGGTATAAAGATCTTTTAATGCCTCGTATGAGCGTTTATAGTATTCAAACAGGCGGTCATACCGTTTCCTGAATTTCTTGCGCGGGCGAAAGGTTTTATCCTCACGAATAAATTTCCCTAACGCTGAGAAATCTTCAGCCTCTCCCAAGCCTATATCAATGCACATGGAGAGACCGATGTTGCCCGCAAAACGCATGTTAGCCAGTCTGGTGATGGGTTCGTCCATGACGTCGGCGACGATTTGCAAATGCACATCGCTCTGTGCGGCGCCGCCGATCGCGCGGATAAAATTGACATCCCACATGCCCTGCTCTTTGAGATTTTCCTTAATCCAGCGGAAATTGCAGGCGATGCCTTCCATGGCTGCTCTCATAATATGGGCACGTGTGACGGAAGGATCGACATTCAAGAGTGTTGCACGCACATTGGGATCGTCGATCGGAGCCTCTTCTCCAAAAAGATAAGGAAGAAAAAGCACTTCTTGCTCGTCGTCTTCGATGCTTCGAACCTCTTCTTCGATCAGCGCATGAATATCTTTATTATCAGACACATCGCGATAAAACTCGCGAATCAAATATTCTATCGTTGTGCCAACAGAATCGGTACAAAAATATTCGTACCCGAGACCGGGAATAGCAGAGGGCAACTGTGTGAAGCTAAACGATTCGTCATCGAGGGAAGTCGTCACCGAGAGCCAACCGCTTGATCCCATATAAATGTGCGCGTCACCGGGATGGATACACCCTGTTCCTAAATGTCCGTTTGCGTTGTCGGAGCAGCCCGCAAATACGGGTGTTCCGGGGGCGAAACCGACATCAGAAGCATAATCTGTACTTGTGTAGCCTACAACCTCAAAGGAATCTAAAATACGCTCCGGCAACAGCGCCGGATCTACTCCCACCATCTCTACGATGTACTCATTCCACTCTTTTGAAATGGGAAATATAAGACCTGTAGCAAAAGCCGCCGTTAAATCAAACGCCGTCGTACCGGTCAGCTTTAAGTAGAAATAGGCAGCGACATCCAAAAGATATTTTGCCTTGGAAACAACCCTCGGCCGCTTCTCCAAAAACCACAAAATTTTGGCTGAAACACGTTTACTGGTGGCCATGCCATCAATACCCGTGCGTTCATTCAGCGTATTTGCCTGTTCGCCGGCACGACTGTCGAGCCACGTCACACAGTCACAAAGATAATTGCCTTTCTCGTCCGCAAAAAGCAAAGAGCTTGACGTCTGGCTGATCACGATGCCCTTGATATCTTCGCCGGATAGATTTGCCTGAAGAAGGAGCCTCTTTGTTACTTTCTTAAAACTCGAAAGATAATCCTCTACTTTCTGTTCAGCAAATCCGGGCTCAGGTGAATACATGGGATATGGCTCGGTCGCCGTCGCAACGGGTTCGTGATTCGCATTGATCACAGCTCCCTTGACACTGCCTGTACCAAAATCATACGTAATAGAATACTTGGACATGTTTCCCCCCCTCTTTAACGCATCGACATTTAGTTTTTTATTTATATTTACAACGGCTTCGTCAAAGGCAACATATATCCTTTGACGCATTCCGCTAAAGCCTCATAGATATCCAACTCGGGAAGGAAACTTCCCTCGCTTACGGCCTCACTTGCCGCCTTCAGCAAATCAGTCATAACATTGAGTTTGCTGACACCGTACTGCATGGTTTGGCGCAACAAGTCGATTCCTGTGCCTGACCCGCCGTGCAGCACTAGGGGTACATCGACCAATTCATAAATCCTTTTCAGTCTCTCGATATCGATATGAGGTTCACCGCTATAGATGCCGTGCACTGTACCAATGGACACAGCCAAGGAATCTACCTGAGTCAAGCGAACGAATTCTGCCGCTTCCTCGGGTACAGTCAATGTATTGTCTCCATTCTCGGAGCATGATCCGGACATGCCACCCACATGGCCAAGCTCCGCTTCCACTGTGACACTGCAGGCGTGAGCCATACGCACTACTTCACAGGTGATCGCAACATTTTCTTCAAAAGGTCGTTCGGAAGCGTCCAGCATGACAGAACTGAATCCTGCATGTATCGCTCTGCAAACGGTTTCCAGCTCATGTCCGTGGTCAAGATGCAGAGCAATCGGCACATGTGTTTTTCCGGCTTCATACCGCACAAAATCGCAAATCATTTCCGGTTGCGCCATCGGTTCGGGCGCACCTTCCCATAACATGAGAATAAGAGGCATATTGAGTTCAGTCGCAGCGTTAATCAGAGCACTCGCACTATTCAAACTCCAGCATTCCGCACCAATGACGATGTAATGTTCTTTTCTGGCGCGGATAAGCATTTCCTTCGTATTGACATACATAATTAAAGTCCTCTTTTATTTTTATGAACAACAAGTGAAACCGGGACAAGTTTTTGTGAAAGCGAAATCAGATATAATACTGTGTCCATAAAAAGCAAATTTCCCTCTGTTCTGAACGAACGCCCATTTTTGCCGTAGATATCTCATATGGAGCATCAAGCATTAACGATAATTTTAACACTGATGCCTTTTAAATTCAAACAGATTGATTATTTTTTGTATAGCAGTAGACTATGTTTTTGTTGAAAATGCTCATGCGTCTGACTTTATTCACATTCAACGAATCACTAAACAGCAAGAGAAAAATCGACGGCATTTCTCATAATTTAAACTAAAAAAACGCGGCATCGAATGACACCGCGCAGATACATTGCGTACGTATTAAGAAATACTGGAGAATGTCTTTAACAATAAACATTCATCATGACTGGAACTCAAGATAAACAGAGCCGATTGATCAGCGATTAACAGACTCCCTTATCATTGACATTCATCAAGATATTGTTGTTTAGATAACGCAAATCTCTCAATGAATAGTAAACTGATTCTTCTATTCCTTACACTCATCAAAATGTCGATGTTCATGGCAGATGGAGCCGGTCGATTTTAGCGTCCCTTTCATGTAGGCTTTGACTGCCTCTTCGGCATCGCCTCGCGCGCCAATGATCACTTCGATATTCCTACCGTTAAAAATGTCAACGGCACCGCCTCCCATACCGCCGCTGATGATCACGTTCACTCCGCGATCGGCAAGAAAGTTCGGCAGATATCCCGGACGATGTCCCGGATTGGCAACGCTTTCACGCGCAACGATTTCACCGTTTTTAACATCGAAAAGCAGGAAAGCCTCACAATGCCCAAAGTGTTCCGTAACTTCTCCATTGTCGCTTGCAACAGCAATTTTCATCATGTTTCATTGTCCTCCGTGTTCAAAAGTAATTTTATAGTCTTATCATAGACCTTTTTAACCGCTCTCCCCGACGCGCAATCTATATCGACAATGGTCTTGCCCTGATTGATCGCTTTGACGGCATCCGGATCAAACGGTATTCGTCCAGTAAATGGCAGCGCCTGTTGTTTACAAAACGCTTCTATTTTTTCCGTATTCTCTAAGCCGGTGTCGTATTTATTGACGCAAACGGCGATCTTTGTTCGGCTCCGTTTGGCCGTCTGGATAATCCGCTCCATGTCGCTCATCCCGGAAAGCGAGGGCTCAGCGACGACGAGAACCATGTCAACGCCGCTTAGCGACGCGATCACGGGACAGCCAATTCCTGGAGAACCGTCGATGATGGCAAGAGGAGCGTTGGTTGCATTGGCGACCATACGCTTTTTTACTTCGGTAACGAGTAAACCGGATGTGCCGCTGCCCATTTCAAGCTGCGCCGTCGAAAACACATTTTCGTCATCTTGGTAGAGCATCATTTCGCCGGCGATTTTCGGAATCATCTTAATCGCACCCACAGGGCAGACATATTCACAAACGCCGCAACCTTCGCACACATAGGGATTTACGGCGTAAGCGCCGTCTTCCGTGATATCGTTTGCAATAGCATCGAAACGGCAATGCATTTCGCATTGTCCGCATCGCGTACAAAGATCATCGTCGATCTTCGCCACATCTAATCCATAATAATCTTTCTTTTCAGGCTGTGTCGTCCATTCGGTGATGAGGTGCAAGTTCGGCGCGTCGACATCGCAATCGGCATAGGCCTTCGCGTCAGAAAGTTTAATGAAGGCGCTAGCGACTGTGGTCTTCCCCGTACCGCCTTTGCCGCTAAGAATGAGCAGTTGCTTCATGTTGCACCTCGTCTATCACACGTTCTAGCAAATTTGAAAAGAGTGCTCGATATTTTTCGCTTTTTCTCACCGCAATATCTGCTTTAGCATTCAATCTCCCAAGCTCCGCGTCAAAAGGTAGGCGCACCAAAATCGGGATACTTCTTTCTTCACAATACTCATCAACTAGATGGTCATCCCCGAGACATTTATTTAGTACGACGCCGAACGGCTTATTAAATAAAGTAACCAATTGATGAACCAAATCAAGATTATGCAAGCCAAACACCGTAGGTTCGGCAACCAAAATGCAATAATCGGCATCTTGAATACTTTCCATGACCATACACGCTGTCCCCGGCGGACAGTCAATCAATGTCACTTTAGGGGCTTGTATAGGTTTTTTATCGTGATGACTCGAATCATCGCGTTTGCAGTGTCTGGAATCGACTAAGGCTTGTGCAACGTCTTTGTCGCGACGTCTCGGATCTTCACATTTGCAGTGTCTGGAATCAGCTAAGACTTGTGTAGAGTCTTGATCGCGATGTCTCTGATCTTCAAGCATCGTCTTAATGATCGGAACACCTGAAGGTTCGCCGATTTTCAACAAGCCGGTATGCACTTCGACATTGTCCGAGATCCCTTTTTGAATCTTGCCAATCACTTTGTCTTTTTCTGAAAGAGCCTTTTCAGGACAGAGCATGACGCAACCGCCGCACGAGTGGCAGATCTCATCAAAAATGATGAGATTGTCCCTTATATAGGCCAGCGCATTAAACTTGCAAAAATCGACGCATTGCCGACATCCGCTGCACAATGCGGGATCAACGTGTGGGATCTTGACCGCCACTTCTTTTTCAGTGACATTATTCGGCTTAAAATAAAGATGGCCGTTCGGCTCTTCAACATCGCAATCCACGTAGGTCGCCGCTTCCGCAGCGGCGGCTAAATTAACTGAGATCAGCGTCTTGCCCGTGCCGCCTTTGCCGCTCAACACAGCAATATTCATCGCGTTAGTGGCCTCCGGCGCCGTGGCTGTGATATCCGGGATGCAGATCGTCAAGCAAAGTCAGATTTCCCGTAACAAAAGCCTCTAAGTTTTCTTTTGCGGAACCATCTATCGTTTTGTAAACTTTAAGACCAGCCGCTTTAAGTACATCCGCCGCGTTTTGCCCCAGTCTCTGCGCAAGCAATATGCCCGCTCCCTTGTCGATAACCATTTGCGCCGTTTTAATCCCCGCGCCACCTCTACTTTCAGCAGATTCGTTATCAAAAAAGAGAGACTCGTTCGTTTCCTGATCGTAAATGAGAATGTATGCCGCGCGTCCGAACGATTCCGATACATTCGACTCCAACTTATTCTCGTCCATTGGGATAGCAATTTTCATTGTTGTGACTCATTCCTTTCAAAAGACCTGCCTCGACGACGCCGATGACAGCCACCGCGTCCACAGCCCTTACCTGTGCCATCACAAAGGCGGTATTCACCGCCCTCGATCCACAGGACTTGACCATTGACCAACGATGCAGCTAATTTTTTTCTTGCATCAACATAAATGCTTTGCACGGTGCTTCGAGATACATTCATCTTCTCTGCGCATTCTTCTTGATTGAAACCTTCGTGGTCGATCAGTCTAATTGTCTCATACTCATCTACTGTCATCATGATGACAGGACGATCTGTACACTCAGGCGCATGCAGCGGTCCAAATCGATTTATTTGAGGCAATGCGCAGATTCTTCTCCTCTTCATCGGTCTTGCCATCGGTTACCACTTCCTTTTGCTTTTTGAACTGCCGGAGCATCCTCAGCATCATCGTGCGATGAAGCGCGCCATTTATTTTCATATCCAATGTCGCATCTGTAACGGTATACCTTATACGTGCGCGCTTCTCTAGTTCATTTTTTAACGTTTGGATCAGATCGATCTCTACATCTCATATGGACACTTTCTTATTCGCTATCTTTCATGCCATACTCTTCTTGTGACATCGAGCCAAATCCTCTTCTGCGAAATCCGCGACCTAAACCGCGTCTTCCGGCAGCTCTGCGACCATATCCAAAGCCGCGACCGGGTCGATCTGTGTCATCCGGTGCTCCCGGACAAACACCACGACGTCTTCCCGTCATAGGTCCTGCCCCCATCGGGCCGGTTCCATCTCTTCTAGGCATAACTTTCACCTCCTTCTCGTTTTTGGCATATGCCATTAATTCAAGTATATATTATTTCTGGCATATGTCAACAACTATTTTTAAAATCGGAAACCAGAGCGATAATGGACGTTTAAACGCAGTTGACTGCGCGTGTTCACATCACACTTTTAGAGTTGATCTGACATGGGTGGGTCGAGAAGGTAGCGGCTTTTTTGCTACATTATGACGCAGCGAACTTATCGAGACGGAATTCCATTTTGACGAGGAAAGCGATGTCGCCTGAACCGGCGAGCCGCCCTTCGACAAAGAAAAGATGATCATGTTCAGGATTAGGGATCACGTGGAATAGCAATCGGTCATAGAGTCTTGCTTCATTCATGTACTGAATATGTAGCCGATCGACGACAAGCTCCTCTTTTAGCGGGTCTAAAGAAAGGTAAGCACCTGCGGCATCGATGGCAAGCCTTACATAGTGAGAGCTGTGTAAGTGCGTGTTGGTGTCAAGGTCACCTAGCTGAACCTGATATGTCATCACCACGCTTTTATCAGGATTGTCGAGCACAGAGGCCAAGCGCGGGATTTTCGCCATGTTGCCGACGGCATCGTCGGATACCGAAGCAATCTTGTCGAGGTCAATGACGGACGGCGGGCGAAGCGGCTTGTGATCGTCAAGTGTGCAAAAGATCCAATCTGACGACGCCGATCCGAAATAACCTTTTTCATCCATGGTGTTGCGATAGTAGCGATTTTCGCGGAACAGCCTGATACCGCGCGTTCCCCGCGTCCACGTATCGACAATCAGCATATCTTCCGCCTTCGGAAGTTCGCCGGTAAAAGAAACGGTGTTTGCAAGAAGGATCCAACAGATGCCGCGTGCGCGAAGATCTTCCGACTTGCTGTCAAAGAGACCGCAGTTATGATCATCGCTGTCTTGCGCAAGATCCATAAGACGATGAAGATGCACATGGTATCGAGGATTACAGTCCTGAAATCGAATTCTATAATGCGCGGTGGTGTGTCCGTTGTCTAAATGAATCAATTGCTCCTGTGATTGCATCGGTTTTGCCATCCTTTCGAGTATGGTGTTTTATATCTTATTGCCGTTTCATGAAAAAGTACGGACAATCAGTATCAGACTAGCATCGGAATGCGAAGTAAATGTGGCAAAACGGAACTTCTTCCTTATTTAATAAATTGATCACACTTGTGAGATAATGTCATTTATGAATTGAGATTTCCGAACTGACACGAATTTTCTGCCATCATTTGCGATCGTCAAATAAATCAGGCGGATGAATGACAAAAATTAGAAACCATACTGTCGAAAAGAAGTGCTAAAGGAATCGGAAAGATCTTCTGCATGAGGAGGCAGATGAAATGTTCAAAATAAAAAAATATGTGAATGAGCTGAGCAAAGACCCAAGTTATCGTACGATTTTCAAGCTGATGACCACGTACGCCGAAGGCGATGCCATGGAAATGTACACCAATGATGGCGTAGTGACCCTAACCTACCCCGAATATGCCGGGGCAGTCGACGAGACGACGCGTCGAATATCAGCTTTTTTTGAGACCAATGAGATGAAACGCGCAATAGAGTTAAAAGCGCGTGAGCTCGAATCAGACGATCCCGGAAGGCGCGGATGGGTCGGCATCAAGCTGTCAAACAGTCCAACCTTTGCGTGCCTTTTCTGGGGCATCATGGCTTCGGGGCATCCCGTCGTGCTCATCGATTCACGCGCATCCGACGCATTGACCGATAAATTGGCAGACGAAACGGGTATCATCGCGCTTGTTACTGATGAAGAGCCTACGCACAAAACGCCTTACACGATCGTGATGGCGAAAAACCTCGTCCCCGATTGGCGCGATCCCCAAACATTACAGACTTATAGCAGAAAAAATGGAGAAGAGACGACAGAAAAAGCGGAAGATCGCTCTGATTGGGCTGATCATATCGTACTCTGCACGAGCGGAACGACAGGATCATCACGCTGTTATGTTCACGACGGCAAAGGAATCGCCGAGCAATTTAAGTGCCTCATTCCCCTAACTGAAGATACAGACCGTTGGGCACGCGAGGGTGTCCGCGAGAAAACGCTCGCTTTCATCCCTTGGCATCATGTTTTCGGATTTGTAGTCTCCTTTATTTTTCCACTGGCTACAGGCAATACGATGATCATCCCGGCGAAACCTTCGCCTGAGGCCATTGTGCAAGCATGCCAAGAAAGCGGCGTGACACAGCTGATCGCGATTCCTGCCGTATGGAACGGCATCGCTCGTATCGTCAAAAAACGCTACGTCGAGGCAACCGAGCAAACAGAAGAGGAGTTTGATGAACTGATCGAACTATCGCTTTCCTGCCAAAAACAGGGATTGGATCTGCCGCCCATGGTTGAGGGAATTCTCAGCATCATCAGAAGTCAGTTGTTTGGCGATGCTTTATACCTTGGAGTCAGCGGAGGAGGGTACATTCTTCCCGAGACTCTTCGCACGATCAACGGCCTCGGATATTACCTCGTCAATGGGTACGGTATGACCGAGATCGGCATCTTTTCAGTAGTGAACAGCGAAAATGTCGAGCTTCGTCTTGACGGCAGCGTCGGCCCGCTTCTCTACCCCGGTTCACTTAAGCTTGAACGGCCGGAAGAAGAGATGCAGGCGTTTGCTTCTGATGAGCACGGCGAACTGCTCGTCCGCAATGGCGTCGTCTATGTCGGCTCGTTAAAGGACGGGCGCTTCCATAAGCGCGACCGCGATGAGTGGTTTTTCACCGGTGATATCGGACGCTACCAAAACGGAAATGTTTTCTTGGATGGCCGCGTAAAAGACATCATTCTGAAAGCTGACGGCGAGAACATCTATCCCGACGAGCTGGAGGGCGCATACTCCACGATTCCGGGCGTACTGCGTCTCGTCATCTTCGGTCTGTCTGACGGCCATTACGACGAGATCGCGCTTCTTGTCGAGCCGGTGCCCGGCGCAGATCCTGAAACGCTCGCCAAGACGGTTATGGACATCAACGCTACGGTGCCAATGAGCCAAAGGGTTCAGCGATTCTTCGTGTCGGACAAGCCTCTTGAACTCTCTGCATCAGCGAAAGTTCGAAGAGGGCCTGTTGCCGCCGCTGTTGCCAAGGGTGAATGGCCGATGCGGGAATACCCGCTATCCGCTCAGCAGGCGATTGAAGAAGAAACACTCGCGGAGGAGGAAGAAGATCAAGTCTCCACTTACTTCATTCCAAGGCTCGCTGCTGACCCCGCCTTTTATGAAGTACGGAAGTCCGTGCAGGAGATGGTTGCTGAAGTGTTGGAGATTCCCCAAGAGCAAGTCACTCCGTCATCGTGGTTCGCCCAAGATCTTGGAGGTGACAGTTTGGAAAGTATTTCACTTCTCACCTGCGCAGAAGAAAAATACGCCCTAACGATCGATGAGCGCCTTTTCAATCGGGATTTGACGGTCAACGATATCGCGGCACTCATCTATAGAAGGATCGGCGGAGAATTTGCAGATGAACCGCGCGCCGTAGATCGTTCACCGGACGACGAGCCTGTCAAGCGTATCAAGTCTTTTGAAGATACACCGGAATTCAAGGCGTTTATGAAACGTCGCGACTCGCTTGAATCCGCCATCGGGACGTTCGGCAATCCTTATTTTGTCGCACAAGACTCGTCACTGCGCGATGTCTCTTACATCGGCGACAGAAAAATGATCAACTTCGCCTCGTACAACTATGTCGGCATGTCGGGCGATCCGGAAGTCAACGAGGCGGCGGTCGAAGCCATCAAGCAATACGGAACATCCGCCAGCGGAAGCCGTCTTTTGGCCGGAGAAAAAACAATCCATCAGCAACTCGAGAAAAAACTCGCAAGCTGGAAAGGAACGGAAGACTCGATCGTGCTCGTAGGAGGCCACTCCACAAATGTCACGTTCATCGGTAATTTCTGTTCGGAAAACGATCTCATTCTGTACGATGTCTTGATTCATAATTCGATTACGGAAGGCGTCCGCATGTCCTCTGCCGACGCACGACCGTTCCCTCATAATGACTATAACGCTCTCGAAAACATTCTTGAGAACCGTCGCGACCGCTACGAGAAAGTCTTGGTCGTCATTGAGGGCGCCTACAGTATGGACGGCGACGTAGCACCCGTGCCGGAATTCGTCCGAATCAAGAAAGCGTACGACTGTTTCCTGATGGTCGATGAGGCACACTCGATGCTCGTCCTAGGAAAAACAGGGCGCGGCGTCGACGAACATTTCGGTATCGATCCTAAGGATATCGATATCCACATGGGCACACTCTCAAAGGGGTTCGGAACATGCGGCGGCTATCTCGCAGGCAACCACAATCTCATCGAGTATCTGCGCTATAACCTGCCCGGCTTCGTATTCTCAGTCGGCATCAGCCCGCCGCTTGCCGCCGCCGTCGTTAAAGCCATCGAAATCATGGAACGTGACAACAGCCGCGTCGAAAGGCTGCAACGAAACATCGCCACCTTTATGCGCGAGTCGAAGCGCCATGGTTTCAACACGTGCCTTGCCGGCGAGACAGCTGTTGTGCCGATCTTGATAGGGCCGGACGATCTTGCGTTTGTACTTTCGAAACAACTTGAAGAAGACAGCATTATTGTCCCCCCCGCCATATTCCCTGCCGTAGCGCGCGGACAGGCAAGACTTCGTTTCTGCCTGACAAGCGAGCACACAGAAGAGCAAATTATATACGCTCTTGAGAGACTAAAAAGTCGGCTTAAGCCTTTTCAAGACCAGCTGGCATAAAGAAAACACAGCTTTTGATAAGCACGCACACGAAATAGCATTTGCCACTCCTTTGAAGAAAAACAGACTGACGGCATCTTTCGGAATTCCTTTTCCGGCCGGTGCCGTCATTTAAGTTGTTAAAGAAACTTACTGTTGGTTAAGAGAAAAGACCATCCATGATTTAATATGACGTGATCATTTTCAGCGATCATTTTCATTTAAAGATTAATTCAACGCCACTTGCCAAGAATGCGAAAGACGTGGTACCCTAGGCGTTGCGGAAGCATCAACAACATAGGGAGCATCGGTTTTTAAAACTTGCATAGTTACCCTAGGTGTTGCGGAAGCATAGCTCAGCAGGGAGAGCACTTGCCTTACAAGCAAGGGGTCGCAGGTTCAAGTCCTGTTGCTTCCACCAAAACCCTAGGAGCCCCTGTTCATGGGGCTCTTGTTTTTCTATGATACTAATTTGATACTATTTCTGTCGGCTATTCATTTTTTCGCGTCTTCGATTATCTTTAATTTCCGCTCTACGTGTCGCCTGATGGTTGTTGGCACATAATACAACTTGCTTTGGTATCAAGGCGGTCACAAGTTTATAGCACATTTATGCGTTATCTGTTGCTTCAATCTTGGCGACAGTAACGCTATATTCTCTTAGGAGTCTGTCTCTTCCTTCGTAGTTGGTTCCGCAACAGAATTATTGATTTTCTTTGGGTGTTTCGTGTTCCTTTTATATGCAGTCCATATAAAGACGCAAATAACAGGTACGATAATTGCGAAAATTATTATTGCAATTATCATGCTGATAATAGTGCCAATAATGCTCATGTATACAACGGGAATCGTTGACATGCCATCCTCCTGATTCTAAGTCGTCAGCGATACGATCTGATACACGCCTTCAAACTGGCTCAAATATTATTTTATCAGCCCTATCCATTGATTACGTTGATTTACAACTTCTTCTCCGCTATTGGAAAATGATACAATTCCATTTATTTGAATAAGTCAAATAAATGGTAGAAGCTGAAATACGGTATTTCAAAAAGAGACGCTTGTGTTGGGTTCTTCTATGGTTATTAAATATTATAGAGCATTAATAAATCAGTATACTGTAAGTAACACGAGATTTTACGAAAGAGGTTTCTTATGATCGCGAATAAATTAATTGACCAAGCCATGTCAAAAGCGGGTAATAGAAAGATTAAGGATATCAGAGCCGGTCTGAGCTACACTGCCGTTTTGCTGGATGACGATGCGTGCGGCTTGGCATACACATTCCGGAACGAGCTAGGCTGCTTCTGCGGCATCCTCAAAGAAGCAGGAAACATCATCGGCCGAAGTGCTTCCGAAATCATTCCGTGGCTGAACAGCAAGAATCTTTTGAAAGCGTCGATGGGTCTGGCGACGATCAATGCCTTGCTAAATACCGCTTCCGGCCGTTGGGAGGAGGGCAATGTCGTCACTGCCCTTGAGGTCAATCCAAAAGATGTGTTCGGTATGGTCGGCAACTTCGGGCCTATTTTGAATGTTGTAAGGAAAAAAACAGACGACATCTATGTCTTTGAAAAACAAAAGGAAAAAGGGCCCGGCATCTATTCCGATGTCGATATTCCTACGTATTTGCCAAAGTGCGACGTCGTTGTGGTGACCGCTACAAGCATTATTAACCACACCATCGACGATGTTCTTTCGCACTGTACGGGTGCTCGAGAAGTATACCTCGTCGGACCGTCATGTCCGATGAGCCCTGAGATCTTCAAAGACTATGGCATCACGATGCTTGCAGGAGATGTGGTGACAGCGCCCGAACAGACTTTGCAAATTGTCAGTCAAGGCGGCGGTACGATGGCATTGAAACATTCCATGACGCATATCCTTTACAGAGTGCCTAAATGATAAATAGTGAATTTTTTCAACGCCAGCCGATAAAACTAGGCGTACCCCTGCCCCGTCCAAGACAGAAAATTTAGCGGAAAAAGGACACAAATCATAGAAATAGGTATGTCAGATAAAAATGGACAATCCGCGATTTTCTCTGTCCAGTTTTCGCTGGTATTTAGCTTAAGAATCTGAGGCGTCGCGTTTTTTCATGCTAAAGCGACTGATTCACATGGTAGAATAATAGAATAGTGCACTCATCCGTAATGGATGAGTGTTTTTCAAGGAGGAGAAATGGAACGTATCGTTTGTAAATTTGGCGGCAGTTCGCTCGCGGGCGCACAAGAGTTTAAGAGAGTAAAAGAGATCGTGAAGGCAGATCCGAGGCGCCGTGTGGTTGTTGTCTCCGCTCCGGGGAAGTCGAAGGAAGAGCCTTTCAAAGTGACCGATATGCTCCTCATGTGCGCCCAGCTTGCCTCAGCAGGTTTTCGTTACGATGAAATCTTTGAACAGATCGCAAACAGATTTCGCAGTCTCTGCCTTGAATTAGAACTTTCACTCGACATCGAAAAACTCATTGATGAAGTCAATCAACATATTTCCTCGGGGGCAAGCGCTGCAAGTTGCGCAAGCCGAGGAGAGTATATGTGCGCTCAACTGATGGCCGATTATCTGGGATGGCCTTTTATTGACGCCGCCGATCTCTTCCTCTTCTCTTCCGAGACAGAACTCAACGAGGAAGAAACGTACCGACGCATCAAAGAGAGACTGTCATCGTTTGAAAAAGCTGTGGTTCCGGGATTCTACGGCGCTATGTCTGACGGCACGTTGACAACCTTTAGAAGGGGCGGGTCGGATATCACGGGCTCACTGCTCGCCGCAGGATTGGAAGCGACATTATATGAGAACTGGACAGATGTGCCGGGACTTCTGATGGCTGATCCGAAGATCGTCAAAGATGCAAAGCCGATGCGTTATATGACATATCCGGAACTCAGAGAGCTCAGTTATATGGGCGCCAAAGTGCTTCAGGAGGACGCTGTATTTCCAATCTCCAAAACTGGAATCCCCCTCCAAATACGCTCGACGCTTCTGCCGGAAGACCCCGGAACGCTGATTTCTGAAAACGGCGTACAAAGTGGTGTTGTGACAGGCATCGCCGTCAAGAAAAACTTTCGGGTATTTACGCTTGAGAAGACCAAGATGCGCGAAGACAAAGGTTTTCTAAGAAAGCTTCTCAGTGTATTTGAAAGCAACAGGGTAACCGTGGAAGGCACACCTACAGGAATTGATTCTGTCAGCGTCATCGTCTCCGAAGAGCAACTCACAGGGAAACTCGATAAAATCATGGAAGAAGTCCGCATGTACTGTCACCCCCAGAGGCTGACGACACAGCCCGGACTTGCGCTGGTGGTCGTTGTAGGAAAAGGCATGATCCGCAAAAAAGGCGTAGCGGCAAAGGTATTTACCTCGCTTGCCAATGCGGACATCAATATTCGCATGATTTCACAAGGATCAAGTGAATTGAGTATTTTGGTCGGTGTAGAAAATGAAGATGCCGACAGTGCCGTCGCCGCCCTTTACGAGACTTTTAAAGGAGAATGACACGCACATAAGAAGCTCATTTCGTGTAAAAGCCGGTGATTTGTCTTATAACGCATAGTCGTCGCGAACAATATAAGTTCAGACGATACCGCGGAAACAATAGATATTTTTACGAAAAATGATCAGGAGAAAACGATGATCGGGATTGCCCTTGCAGGTTACGGAACAGTGGGTCAGGGCGTCATGGATCTCTTTCAAAAGAGGAAAGAATCGATTCAAAAACGCCTCGGAAAAAAGATCGACATCTGCTATATTCTTGTGCGCGACAGCAGAAAGAAAAGAGACATCGATCTATATGGCGCCGAGCTGGTTTGCGATATAAAAAAGATTCTCGATGACGATGATATTAAGATCTTGATAGAAGCGACAGGAGACATCACTCTTGGTTATAAACTCATAAAAGAGGCGCTTACGAAAAAGAAGCATGTCATCACCGCGAATAAAGCGGTACTGAGTTTACATCTCGAAGAGCTCAGCGCTCTTGCAGAAGAGCAGGATGTGTATCTTCTCTATGAGGCAAGTGTCGGAGGCGGAATGCCGCTCATTAAGCCTCTTCAAGATTTGAGTTTACACGGGGAAATTCGCTCGCTCCGCGGCCTTCTGAGCGGGAGCTGCAACTACGTGCTTTCAAAAATGCGGATAGAACAGATACCCTACGATGATGTTCTTGAGGAGGCCAAGAATCTCGGTTTTTTGGAAGCCGATCCAATCGATGATGTCGGCGGTTTTGATACTAGGAGAAAACTTCGTATCCTCGCGACTCTTGCCTTTAGGGGGAAAATAGAAGAAGACGATATATCGTTAGAAGGAATTACAAAAATTGAGCAGGAAGATATTTCTCGTCTTTTTCAGATGGGCTATGCTGTGAGGCTCGTCGCCCAGGCATTCAAAGAAAATCAATGTGTCCAAGCAACTGTGCACCCGATGGCTCTTCCTATCACCGATTTTCTGAGATCCATAGATAAAGCAGAAAACGGTGTCGAGTTTTTCGGAGACCATTTTATCAAGGTCTGCTTTCAAGGCTCCGGTGCCGGTCGCTATCCGACGGCTCATGCCATGCTTTCAGACCTTGAGGACGTCCTCTTTTCGCTGAGGCGAAAGACTAGCCCTTTAGGAAGCAAAGAACTCCACATCATTCCTTATCAGAAAAAGGCACGCTACTATGTCCGAAGCGCAGTGCCGACACTTTTTGCCATCGAAGAACAAATAGATGAAAAGGTGTGGATCACGACTCCTGTGGCACATAACGTGCTCAAAGAGAATCTGCCTGAAGGCGCTGTCGCTATAGCTATAGGTGAATGATGAAATATATAAGCACGAGAGGAAACGCCCAGCCGATCATAGCCGAAAAGGCCATATTAGAAGGACTTGCGCCCGATGGCGGACTCTACGTCCCTCAATATTTCCCTGTCCTTCCGAATAAAGAAACGCTCGCAGGACTCACCTATCCCTCCTTCTGTGCGCAGGTTTTGAGTCCCTTCTTTTCGCTGATCGATCAAGCGCAGCTGGAAGAAGCTGCCAAGAAGGCGTACGCGCGTTTCTCAACAGATCCACCGGTAAAACTTGTAAAAAAAGAGTCTTTCCATCTGCTTGAACTCTTTCACGGCCCTACACTTGCCTTCAAGGATATGGCTCTCTGCCTGCTTCCGCACCTGATGACTCAGGCAAAAAATCACCTCGGGGCTTCTTCAAAGTATCTTCTGTTGACGGCTACAAGCGGCGACACAGGTAAAGCGGCGATGGAGGGCTTTGCCGATGTGGAAGGCTTTGAGGTTATCGTCTTCTATCCTAAAGATGGAGTCTCCCCGCTTCAGGAAAGACAGATGCTCACACAAAGTTCAAAAAACACTGTCGTTATCGGATTGGAAGGCACATTTGACGACGCACAGCGCGGAGTCAAGGCGATGCTTGCAGACACGGCCTTTCGTACAAAACTCTCTCATCTTGGATACGAAGTCGCGTCGGCCAACTCAATCAACCTTGGACGGCTTTTGGCGCAGATTGTTTATTATGTCTATGCGTCATTACATGCTGAAGACGTTCCGCTTCGTTTTTGTGTACCGACCGGAAATTTCGGCAATGTTCTTGCCGCTCACTGGGCAAGAAAGATGGGCGTTCCCATCGAGGAGCTTATCGTCGCCACCAATGAGAACGATGTTCTCGATGTCTTTTTTAAGACTGGACACTACAACGCCGGAAGAGAGCTCATTCTGACGAATTCTCCTTCTATGGATATCCTTGTAAGCAGCAATCTTGAGCGCCTTCTATTCGAAAAAGGCGGAAAAAAAGCGGTCTGCGCCGCTATGTGCCAGTTAGAGAAGGAAAGACGGTTCGCCTGGAAAGATAAGATCGAAGGCTTCTCCTCGGGTCGCATCGCGGAAAATGAAGTCAGAGAAGAGATAGGTCGTATGTGGCAGGAAGAGAGAATACTCCTCGATCCCCATACAGCAGTCGCTTCAGCACTACTGCACAAAAGAAAAGAAAAAGGAATCGTCGTCGCCACGGCAAGTCCATTCAAATTCCCGCGCTTTGTACTTGAGAGTCTGGGAGATGCGCCCGGAAATGACCCCTTTGAAGATGTGAAGCGTCTCAGCGACAAGACGGCACTCCCCATCCCTGAAGCAATGGCAAAGCTCGCCTTCGCCCCTATCACCCAAGACAGAGTCTGTACTTACGAAAAGATGGAACAGACTGTGTGGGAGGTGCTGGATGTTTGAAATACGCGTCCCCGCCACCAGCGCTAATCTCGGGCCCGGTTTCGACAGCCTCGGGATTGCCTTGAATATCCATGGACACTTCGTGTTTGAGAAGACTTCCTCTCCCGATAAAAAACATCTTACCTTCAAGGCCTACAGGAAAGCTCTCGATTGGATGAACGCGACCGGACCTGACCTTCAGGTGCATACACCGAAGATAATCCCTGTCGGAGTAGGATTAGGCTCTTCGGCAGCGTGCATTGTCGCGGGAGTTCTCGCAGCTTCTCACATAAGCGGACAAGACATCCCAAAACGCGAACTTTTACAGATGGCAGCGACCCTAGAGGGACACCCTGACAATGTCGCACCGGCTCTTTACGGAGGACTTGTGAGTTCAGGATGGAGAGAGGAAAAAGTTTTCTCAGGAAAATTGCCCCTTTCCGGGAAAATTGCCTTCGCTGTTCTTATTCCCTCCTTTTCTCTATCCACATCGATAGCAAGAAATGTTTTACCGAAAAACGTCTCTTTTTCAGATGCAACTTACAATCTCTCGCAATTAGGCCTAAGCATCAGCGCGCTTGCCAACGGAGATCCGGAGTTGATCTGCCATGCTTTTGACGATCGTCTCCATCAGCCCTATCGTTTTCCCTTGATTGAAGACGTTGATCAATTAATCGATATCGCAAAAAAGAGCGGTGCGCTCGCCGTCACCTTAAGCGGCGCAGGCCCCAGTCTTTTTCTTATCCGTCAAAAAGGAAACAAATTAGAAGGACTGATTCCCCGCCTTGCAGAATGCAAACATCATTGGAAACTCAGACTGTGCCTGCCGGATATGAAGGGTGCTCAGTTGAAGGAATTTTAAGACTATAAAGAACAACAGTTGATGTCCCATCTAAAGGAGGAACATCAACTGTTGCTTTTTCACCATGACTACAATTCAATTATTGACGTTGAAGCCAATAGATTTTGACTGAATCATGATTCAGTATTTTGTTCAAGATTTTTCTTTCAGTACGATTGATCTCTTCTTGCGTAGTACCAAGAGTACACCGGCTAGAGACAGTAGCGCAAAGCTCATCCACGGGGTTCCACCGCGTTCTCCCGTTTTCGGGAGAACGTTATCCGGAGTAATGTTCGTGCTCTTTATTTGAGTATTGAGTACAACAAATCCGTTCTCAGCATCGCCTGTAATGATGCACTCGTAATTCTCTACGAGAATTTCATCAATTGTATAGACGATCTCTTTTCCATCCTTGAACCGATCCAGCTCGATGAAAGTGTCGGTCCAATCATTGTCATTTGTCAAGACTAAGGTCTTGCCCGTGTCCTGACCATCAGCGATCAACTTGATCGTAATTGAATCAGGGTGTCCGTTGGTCGGGCCATTTATGACAGCCCAAACCTTTGTCACCGGGAAGGAAATCTTCGCAGGCGCGTAACGGTTCGTCACGTTGTAGCCTGAAACTTCGGAGGTGTATCCGTTAACCGCTTCTTCCGAGATGCTGTAGACAATTTCTACACCGTCTTCGTACTTTGGCAGGTTAGCAAAAGTCCAGACCCAATTGCCTTCGGCGTCCGCCTTGACAATCTTGCTATCGACTAAACTGACCTCGCCTTCGCCAACCTTCTTAAGGAGGTTGATCGTGATCGATGCAGGACGCTTGCCGTCTTGGTTATTTGCGTCATCCCAAGTTTTGGAGCCGGACACGTCGACCGTTTCAGGCGTGTGACAGTTTGTCACGATGTAGCCGGTTTCGGCATCGCCGGTGATTTCTGGCTCGTCGTATCCGTCAACGCCCACTTCTTCTACGGTGTAGACAACTCTCTGGCCAACTTCGCCGGGTTTGAAGATGTCAAGCTCCGTAAACGTGTCGGTCCAGTTGTTTTCAGCCGACAAGGTCACCGTCTTTCCTGTGTCAACATCGTCGGCGAGGAGCTTAACCGTAACGAACTCAGGTCTCATACCGTCTTGGTTGTTCTTGTCAACCCAAGCCTTTGTTACCTGCACCGAGGTCTTTCCGGGCGTATGCGTGTTCGTTACGTTGTAACCGTCAACCTTTGAGCTGTAGCCTTCAACCGTATCTTCTGTAATGGTGTAGACAATCTCGACGCCGCCGTCTCTGTATTTAGCCAAGCCGGTAAACTCCCATGCCCAGCC